>NZ_JBEGDB010000191.1:0-15637 GCF_043638955.1 Bradyrhizobium sp. 31Argb
CATCATGCGCTCCGTCTATCAAACGGAGCAGCCCCTTCCAACTAAGCACGTGGTCCCACAATCGGGGTCCATTTCACTGTTCGCGCATCAAGCGGGTGAAGCGGTCAATGGCGATAGGATCGATCTCGATCGGGACGGCGCTGGACTTCTTGGCATAATCGAGGGCCTCAAGGGCCCGGTCCCGGGTCGCCTTCAGTGCGGCCACGCGCTCCTTCAGCATCGGGTCGGTGCCGTCGATGGTGCCCGCCTCGATCGAGGCATAGAGGCGGGAGAGGCGTTCTTCTGCGTCGGAGACCTGGCGGGCGAGGTCGACCAGACGGCGGTCCGCAGAGGCCTGTCGGTCGTCACGACGAGCCTTGAGGGTGGTCAGGATGGCTGTAACCCGTTCGGGCTGCAAGAGCTGGCCCAGCAGGGCCTCGACCACGAGCTTTTCGATGACGGGCCGGGCAATCTTGCGGTTGCTGCAGGAGGCGCCGCCTTCGTGCTTATGATGCCCCTTTTTGATGGACTGGATGCACTTGTAATAGTTGTAGACGACGCCCGTCCGAGAGGTGCCGGTGGCGGTCGTCAGGGCGCAGGACTTGGCGCAGTCGCAGCGGACAAGCCCGCCCAGTAAGGACGGCGCGGAGGCGAGCCGCGGCCCACGAGACCGCGGGCGGCGCGACACCAGCAGCGCCTGAACCGCCTCGAAGATGGCGGGATCGATGATGACCGGAATTTCGTATTCGATGATCTCGGACTGCGCCTTGCGCTCGCCGTCGCCCTTCCGATCGAATTCGTTGAAGTTCCGCACGCCGGTGTAGGCGCGCCGCGTGAGCATTTCGTGGATGGTGCCGGTCCCGAACAGCGATCCGTTGCGCGAGCGATAGCCGCGGGCGTTCAGCCACTCTGCGATCTTCTTCGTTCCAAGCGGGCCGCTACTGCCATCCCCGTTCTTGGCCAGATCGAAAGCGCGGATCACGATCTCCGCTTCGACCAGCTCGACGGCGAGCTTCTTCTTTTGCTTGTTGCCGATGATCTCGGCGTCGACGGATTTGTAGCCGAAGGGAATGGTGCCGCCATTTGAATAGCCGAGCTGCGCATTGGCCTTCATCGTTCGCATCGTCGAACGACTTGTCTCCTTAGACTGGTATTCGTTGACGATGCCAATGAACTTCCTGAACATGTCACCGGTGTCATCGTTCGCCAGCGGCTCGGCATGCGAAATCAGTTCAACCTTGTGCTTGCGCAGGGTTTGAACCGTGAGCTCCTGCTCAACCTGGTTTCGGAAAGCCCGCGAAAACGAGTACACCATGATCGCGTCGACCGAGCGCGTGCCGTCGGTCGCACGCGCAATCATCTGCTCGAATGCCGGCCGCTTCATATTGGTGGCGGACTCACCCTCTTCGCGGAAGATGCCGGCGATATGGTCGCCATCGCGCTTACAACGCGCGATCAAATGCTCCTCTTGGGAATCGAGGCTGAGCTGGTTGTTGGACTGTTTTTCGGTCGAGACCCTAATATAGATCAGGACATGGCGAGGCCGCGGCCCGGCGGCATTGTCGGGTGCTTCTGAGACTTGAAGGTGCTTGCGAGCCATCGGCAGATTCCTCACGCGATACAGAAGAACGAGTCTAGCCATGCAGAGGAATCAGGGGAAGTGATATTCGCCTGACTCCTCCGCACGGTTAAAATCAGGGAAGCGGCACTTCGTCTGCGACCACATTCCAGTGGTGCCGGAAGGCCTCCCAGAGCAGCGCCTTGTGTTTGGCCAGCAGCAACTCGAACGTCTCCTGCGCGCCGTTCGGAATGTGACGGAAGCCCTCTACGAACATGTCGTGACGCTGCTCTTCCGTCAGGTCTTCCAGCTCACGGATCGCGGGCAGCCGGCCCAGCACCCTGAAGCAGTTTTCCGGATCGGGATCGAAGTCGGTCTTGTTGGCGATCGCATCCATCGATTCCCGCACCAGCCAGACCGCGGATTCGACGGCGAACTCGGCAAAGGCCTCAACGCGCATGGGGATGATGGTGTTAGCGTCGAGGGGAAGATCGTGGTCAGGCATGGTGGTGGTCCTTTCGGTGGGGTTTAAGACGTCTTGCGGGCAGGCGCGAAGACGTCATCGAGCACCGCCGAGAAGTAGCGCGCGATGACGTCGAGCTCGGCGAGCGCGATCGGTGTCGGATCCGCGATCTCGTTGATCACGGTCCAGAACTCGGGGTCGGAGGGACGCAAGCTGGCGGAAGCGCCGCGATTCCGCGTTGCCTTGGCCGGCATGGCGACAGGCGCCGACGGCAACGCGGCCGTGGCGGTCTCTCGCGGGCGTAACCGCTTCTTTGGAATGCACGACTTAGCCACGGCCGCACTCCGTGGATTGATCGCGCTCGTGCGAGTGCTCGTCGAGCCGCAGAGCATGGTCTGGCATCGGATCGCGGGTGCGCGCCTTGGCCGGCCAACGCTCGCCGAAATTGTTCGGAGACAAGACCGAACAACTCGCGGGCTCAAGGCAGCCGAGATGATACCCAGACTGCTTGGTGAACCCGCTCGCCGTTGTCTCTGCTGCGATTGTCGTAAGCACGAAAGCCTCCATCGAAGGAGGCTGTCTATAATCGCGCTCGTTGGACCATGTTGCAGAGCAATTGAAGAAGACTGACCGTCTTCGGTCGATGCAAGTTCAGGCAGTTGTTGTAAGGATCAGATTTTAGATAAAACATCGGGAGGCTTTCGCCAACTCCGATTGCGTGACCGATACCAATGGTCGGCTTGAAACAAACCCATGGGTCGCGAGCTCTGGGGTGCGACCTAGCCACGCTCGTACTGCGCCGGCGACGCACGCTCTGGCGCCCGTTCATTGACGCGTACAGCATGATCGAGCATCGGATCGAGCGTGCAGGTTTTGACCTTTAGCCGCGGAGAGCCGGCCGGCAAACCACTCGACCCGTCGCTCTGGCGTGATCGTGGCCTGGAGCCGCTCGGGCAGCGGCAAATCGAGGCGAATTTGTGCGTCGATCTCGCGGATGTCGGCAAAAATCTCGAGATGATCCCGCGCACGCGAGAAGGCGACATACGCCTCGTTCCGTGTCATCGCCGGTCCAGCCCAGACGAAGGCCTGATCGGTGGTCAACCCTTGGGAGCCGTAGATGGTGGTGCTGTAGGCGTGACCGAGCCGCGCCCTGCCGTGCTCGTCAGCAACCTCCGACACGCGGAAACGGGCCTGACGTCCGGCGATGTCGACGTCGAGGGTCGGATCCTGCGTCTCGCGGGCGTCGATGCCGGTAATCATGGCCGTGGTGCCGTTGATGACGCCGATACGGTCGTGGCGGACCAGGAATCGGATGTGGTCGCCGATCGCGAAGCCGAGGGTCTGGCCATGGCCCGACGGCGTCACCGCGGCTACTACTATATCCGCGCCCAGGACGCGCCCGTCGCGCCTCAGTCGCACGCGGACCTCGTCGTTGAGGCCACGCACCTGCGCGTTGGTCTTGGCGATGAGCAGGATTGAGGGGGCGGCGCGGCCCGTTGGGCGTTCTCCCAGGCGTCCACGAGGCGCGTGACCGTCGCCTGCTCGCCGACGACAAAATTCAGGAGGCCGCGCTCTTCGAAAGCCGCCAAGCCTTGCTTCGCGGCCCTTGGCGAAATCCGTCACCGCAGCGCGCATCCAGGCCTCGCGCTGCCGGACGATGGTGTCGACGCGAGTGGTCCCGGTGACGCTGGCGAGAATGGACAGTCCCGGTCCTGCCCCCAACGCAACGAGTTGCTCACGATCGCCGACTGCGATGATTTTCGCGCCAGCTTCTGCGGCTTTCTTGGTGATCGCCAGCATCTGGCGGGACGACAAGAGGCCCGCCTCGTCCACAACGAGCACGGTGTTGGCATCCAGGAACGGCTCTTTGGTGCGGGCAAGCCAGGCGTCGGTGGCCATTGCCTCGATGCCGAGCCTCTGCAATTCCTTTGCGACCTTCCAGGATTGGCTTGTACCGATCACCCGCAGAGGCCCGGCAAGCTTTGATGGCAGTCCGGCAGCGTTGTCTTGGGAATATGCCGCCACGATCGCGGCCAAGGTTGTCGACTTTCCCGACCCGGCGGCGCCTTCAATCACCGCGACGGCGGCCGAGCTCTCGCCATCTGAGCAGCATGGGTTTGTTCTGCGGACAGTCCGCGCTCTCGGCACAGCCGCAGCACGTACTCCCGATCGGGTGCCGCACGGTGCTCCCGCGCAAGGCGCTCGGCTACCGTGACCAACTCGCGCTCAATGGCGATCTGCTCTGGCGTCGAATAGACCGGTTGCTCCAGGGCATCCCGTCCAAGCTCGACGATGCGCCCGGCCTGGATCAGACGGTCCACTTCCTGCTCGACGCGCATCGCGTCGGCGCCGGTGCCCACCAGGGAGGTTGCAACCGCCGCGTACAAGTGGCGCCGCTCAAAGACGCTTTCACGCTCGGTGAGCTGCGACGGCACCGCCGCAACGCATTCGGCGATCACCTTCTCTTGTTCAGCCGGATCCCAAGTCCGCGGCGTGCGGAGGCTCGCCATGAGCCGCTCGACATCCAGGAACGGCGCGGCGCCTGCTCGGCCCACAATTCGAAGCGATCGGTGGTGCGCTCCTCCTGCTTCGACGAACGCGTGCCGAGTGCGATGGCCGCCGCCAGTGCGGGTGCGTCCGCCGTCGACAGCCCTTCCGCAGCGATGGCCTGTTCGACTTCCTTGCGACGTCCGGACAGGTGCCGCTGCAACGTCACAAAGCTCTTGGCGAGGTTTGTGGATTGTTCGCCGCCTTTCCGCATCTGCGGAACGACGATTTCGAAGGTGCCGTTCTTGTCGATCTCGCCGATTTCGAATCCAAGTTTTTTTAGATTTGACGAGAGTGCGAGATGGTACACCGCGCCGGCAGCCATCTTGTGCGCGAACAGGTGGCGCGCGTCGAGCGCGCCGACGGTACCATCCCGGCGCAATGAAAAATTTAGTAAAACTGCGTGCGTATGCAGGTTGGGATCGGCAAAGACCTTTCCATCATCGTGCTCTACCGGGCGCGCTTCCCCATGCTGGAACGTGGCGACCGTAAGCGTGGCGCGTTCCAAGCGATGGCCATTCTTGCCGCGACGGCAGAATGCCGCGTTCCTTTCCAGGAAGGCGAGCGTTGCTTCGCAGGCTTCCTGCTGAGCCCTCTCGATGGCGCGACGGGTCTCGTCATCAGCAAGGGCGAATACGACGGACACTGATTTCGGCGCGGACAACGTCAGGTCGATACCGCCGACTCGCTTCGCCGTGTCGCCGCTGTTGGAGAGGAGGGGTTGTCCATCCGCGTCGAGGGACGCGTGAAGCCGCTCAAACAGTGCATTGTCGATTTCAGCGCCATGCCTGACGCCGAAATTATTCGTCGATGAAATCCAACGGCCCGTAGGTTCACCGGCGCCGAGATAATACTCTGACTGCTTGCTGTAATACCGAGCCGTTGTCCCGGCCGCGATCGTCGCAACCACGTAAGCCTCCACCGTGCAACGTATTGCACGGGAAACTGCGCGGTATTGGTCGCGTTCGATCATGTCGCGGAGAACGAACTCGATCCCGTCATCGCGGCGGCGGTGCTCGCGTTCGGATTTGTCTATATCCATCCATTCGAGGATGGCAACGGACGCATTCATCGATACCGACCAAGCCCGGCGTTCGTCCGCCCGCCGGCTGCAGAGCGTAAGGCGGACCTGGCCGCGTGCCGGCAAGATCGACGCGATTGACCCGAAGCGGTCCTCGGAGCGAAATCGAGGTCGGGCTGGTTCGCGCATCTTAGCTGGCCCATGAGAGTCGGGGGGACTCGAGACAACCAGACGGGCGGCTGATGTCCCCCGGGAGGTTGCAGCGGGCCCCCGCTCGAGATCACTCCAGGGATAGACGAACAACCGAGCCAAGGACGGCGTTACGGTGACCGCGAGTCGTACGCGCGCCTGCGATCTGTCGCGCGCGAACCGCCGGGCGACCGAGCCCGCATTCCGCGGGGCCGGGACGGCAGCCGATCCGAGTGATCGGTCTGAACGGGAGCAGGCCCAGCAGCCAAATGCGGGGCTGGAGCATTTCGGCCGTTTACCATTTCAAATCGCAGCCAGACAGGAAACGCTCTTGCAATCTGCAGATCGCCATCGAGCTGCAGCGTAGTGCTGGCCGCGTAGCGCCATTTCGTATGGCCAAGATAGACTTCGACGTAATCACGGATATTGCCGCGAAGTGTGAGATCGACGGCAAATCCCGGGTCCTTCATGCAGATGTCGACGCCGGATCGTCTGAGGATCAGCCACATGATTCGGAATTTCGTACGGCTCGCCGGCACGCCTGAAAATTCGAAGCGCAGGACGATCCGGCGATCCGGCAACGCGCTCAGATCAACACGCCTGCGCAATCCCCATATCAGGAGGGCGGGATCAAGGTCGGAACGTTTGATTCGGTCATGGGTGTGCGTCATTCCCCACTGGCCGAGCGCTTCCACCACCGCCCGCAAGTCCTCGCCGGCGGGCGTGAGCCTGTACTCACGACCGACCCCATCGGTGCGCGGCCGGCGTTCAATGACACCGTGGTTCTGCAGCTCACGCAGCCGCGCGACCAGGACGGCCCGGGAGATCAGCGGCACGCCGCGATGGATGTCGTTGAAGGAGAGCGCGCCAGCCATCAGCTCGCGCACGATGAGCGGAGTCCAGCGATTGGCGAAAATCTCCGATGCCTTTGCGACCGGACAGAACTGACCGTAACCAGCGGGCATGTGCCCGATGTAGTCACCCGCGGGTCAACTTCAAGTATGAAAAACAGACTAGGCAGAAGGAGGCGCCTCCTCCACATGTCGGCGCGATGCCGCTATTTGCGCGGTCCCTTTCACCTTCAGGTCGTCTCGTGTTCGGCGCCGATATCGCAAGGAATACATCGCAATGACAGATTACGTCCTAATCCACGGAGCGTGGCATGGCAGTTGGTGTTGGAGTCGCGTGCGCGGCCTGCTGGCGTCGGAAGCGCACCGGGTATTTACGCCAACGCTGACGGGCATTGGAGAACGCTCGCATCTCTTGAGCCGCGATGTCGGCCTCGACACCCACATCGCAGATGTCGCCAACCTCATGATTTTTGAAGACCTGCGCGAAATCGTCCTGGTGGGACACTCCTACGGCGGAGTCGTCGCGCGTCACGTTGCCGACCGTATGCCGGACCGGGTTCGCTCTCTTGTCTATCTCGATGCTTTCGTGCCTGACAACGGCAAAGCCCTTTTTGACTACTTGCCTGATAGCGGCAGGAGGTACCGGGAGCTGGCTGTGGCCAACGGCGATGGTTGGAAGGTCCCGCCACCCCCGGCGCGGTCGTTCGCGGTCAACGCGGCAGATGCCGAGTGGGTGGACCGACAGTGCACGATGCACCCGTTGTCCACTTTTGAAGTGCCGGCGCAGATCAGGGGGGCCTGCGATGGCGTCCCAGCCATCGGATACATTTTGGCGGCCGGCTTTGAGGGGCCATTCAGGCAATTTTTCACCCAGGCAGGAGAGCGCCGCTGGTGGCAGGCGGAGCTTGCGTGCGGACATGATGTGATGCTCGACATGCCAAAAGAGCTGACGGCCCAGCTGCTACAGCATCGGTGAAAGTTCGACAGGAGCTTGCGATGAAGTTTGCATACCTAAGTTCAGTTATAATGCTACTAGCGGCGCCGCTGCGAGCGGGTGAGAATGGCATCGTGGAGAAGCCGATTTTGTCGACTTCGACAACTGCGATTGACCAACCCCTTGTCCTGTCGCTAGACGACCCACAGGTGACTGTGTCTGTGTACGAGATCCGTCCAGGCACTGTCCTGCCAGAACATCAGCACAAGTACCCGCGATACGGGTATGTCTTGTCCGGGCAGCTTCGTGTGACCTACACCGCAACCGGTAGAAGCGACGTTTACGGACCTGGCGACTTTGTCGTTGAGGCGATAGAGCGGTGGCACACAGGCAGGGCTGAGGGCTTGGAGCCGGTCAAGTTGCTTGTCATTGACCAAGTCGAAAGGGGGCAGAAGAACATCGACATCCGCAAGTGATCGACCCGCGCAGCCTTGATCATCAAGCGCGCCAGCACAGGACGTGTCTCTTGCGCTCAATCACCGTCGGGTACCGTATATCCGCGACTGGCCTAAGTCGGTTACACGTTGGCGCGCCCGGTCCGGCCATGGTTCCAGTGGGTGGGACGACTGCGAGAACATATTCACGATTTGGAGAGCAATCCGTTGATTTATGTTGCATATACACTAATCTAAGTGAGTTATAGCAGTGGAATGCAAATGATCGACGCTTTGGCGAACGAGATAAATCGTGAGTGTCTACTGACGCGGACGCGCCAGATTTCACGGGTTATCACTAGTATCTATGATCAGCACCTTCGACCATTCGGCATCAACGCACCTCAGTTTTCTCTCCTGGTCGTCATCGCACGGCTTGGAGAGGCGAGCCGCGCCGAGATCGGCCGGCAAAATCATCAGGAAAGATCGACGCTAACGCGAAATCTTCAGCTGATGCTGTCAGAAGGCTGGATCATGGAAACGGCGGCTTCCAATTCTCGGGGGGGCCGGGCAATCGCGATAACGAAAGCAGGGAGAAAGCTGCTGAGCGAGGCCGCGCCAGCATGGCGCGCTGCCCAAAAGCTCGGAAAGGATCTGCTGGGCGAGAGTGGTGTGGCGGCCGTTAAGAGTATTGCCAAGGGACTCTGACGGCTTGACGCGTAGAGGCAGCCTTTTGCCCATTCCGTTGTAGATACAACATAAGGAGGTACAATCCATGAGTAAAGTTAGAGCCGCCGCGGTGCAAATCAGTCCGGTCCTATATAGCCGTGAGGGTACGGTGGGAAAAGTAGTTGAAAAAATCGCCGAGCTCGGACGTCAAGGTGTACAGTTCGCGACGTTCCCCGAAACGATCATTCCGTACTATCCCTACTTCTCGTTCGTGCAGTCCGCTTTTCAGCTCAATCTCGGTAAGGAACATCTTCGGTTGATCGATCAGGCGGTCACCGTTCCCTCGGAAGTTACAACCGCGATCGGCGAGGCGTGCCGGCAAGCTGGTTTGGTCGCGTCGATCGGCGTCAACGAGCGTGACGGAGGAAGCCTATACAACGCACAACTGTTGTTTGACTCCGATGGAACACTGATTCAACGCCGCAGGAAAACTACCCCAACTTACCACGAGCGCATGATCTGGGGACAGGGCGACGGGTCGGGCTTGCGTGCTGTCGACAGCGCGGTGGGGCGTATCGGGCAGCTCGCTTGCTGGGAGCACTACAATCCGCTCGCGCGCTATGCTTTGATGGCCGACGGCGAACAGATTCATTCCTCAATGTATCCCGGCTCGTTTGCAGGCGACCTGTTCTCGGAACAAACGCAGGTCAATATCCGGCAACATGCGCTGGAATCGGCATGCTTCGTGGTCAATGCGACCGCCTGGCTCAGCCCAGACCAGCAGGCACAAATCATGGAGGATACTGGCTGCAGCATGGCCGATCTCGGGAGGTTGCTTCACCGCAATCGTGTCGCCGGATGGGCAATTGATTGAAGAGCCGCTTCGCTCGGGCGAGGGTGAAGTGATCGCGGATCTCGACTTCTCGCTTATTGATCAGCGAAAACGCCTGATGGATTCCCGCGGTCATTACAGCCGGCCGGAACTGGTCAGCTTGCTTATCGACCGCAGCCCAACGCAGCATCTTCATGAACGCAGCGGGCATGGTCGCGGAGCCTCGGTTCAGGAGTTTGTCGAGGCATGAGGTCGACGATGTGTTTGACGGGCCAGCGTCGCGCAAAAGATCAGCTAACGAAGGGCCTTTCCGATCGGGAGTTATGGACGGCGGATGCGCGACAACGATACGCCTGGACGCGGTGTCGCGCGGGGCTCACGTAATGAGGAATGCGCCTGAACCTCTCGGACAGTGCGATCTCGAACGACAGCGTCGCATGGCAGAAGCCTATGGACCTCATCGAGCTCCTTGGCGTGATGGGCTCCCCATTCGATGACCGCCTCCAAGATGGACCGCAGGCTTTCGCCGAGCGGGGTGAGCAGGTATTCGATGCCCTGACGATGTCCGGCGCTGGGCTGCCGGCTCACCATTCCGTGTTCCTCAAGCGCTCGCAGTTGCTCGAGCTGCGAGATGCCGGTGATGCGCTGTTCCAGCTCGCATGTGCGTTGCGGGCCATCCAACAGCACATGAAGGATGACTGCCTTCCAACGTCCCGAAAAGACGCCTAGCGCGCGCTCGGCCGGCAAGCCCGGCAGTCTCTTCATGATCTTCATTCGCCACCACTGACTAAACGGTGTGTAGATGGGCACGGCTGCCGAAAAGTAAACCTTCGATGGCAACCGACCGAGGGAAAAGCTATGACTGACCTATTCGAATCTCAACTGCTTGGCGGCACTGTTCCGCTGAAGAACCGCATCGTCATGCCGCCCATGACTCGCACGCGAACGTCTGAGGGCGACCTCCCGACCGATGGTGACCTCCCGAACGAGCTGATCGCCACCTATTACGGCCAGCGGGCCAGTGCCGGTCTGATCATTACCGAGGCCGCCGACGTGGATCAGTCCAGCCACGGTTACGCGAGGACACCCGGAATTCACTCGGAAGCCCAAATGCAGGGCTGGCGTCTGGTGACCGATGAGGTTCACCGTCATGGCGGCACGATCTTTCCGCAGTTGTGGCACGTCGGCAGGATGGCCCATTCCTCGATTCTGCCGAACGGCCAGGCCCCGGTGGGTGTCACCGCGCAACGGGCAGAGGGTTCATCGGTGTTTGCCCACGGCCCGGACGGCCGGTTGGGTTATATGCCTGCGGAGACGCCGAGGCCCCTCAGCACGGATGAGGTGTCGGCCATGGTGGGCACCTTCGCCAAAGCCGCCGCCAATGCACGGCACGCCGGTTTCGATGGTGTCGAACTCCATGCAGCCAACGGCTATCTGTTCGACCAGTTCATGAACTCAGTGCTCAATACGCGCACCGACCGCTACGGCGGGGGCAGCATGGAAGATCGTACGCGCTTCCTGATGGAAGTCGTCGATGCAGTGGTGGCTGAATTCGGTCAGGGGCGCGTGGGTGTTCGCCTGTCTCCGTTCGGCAAGTACAACTCCATGCCGCCGGAGCCGCTTGTCGAGGAAACGTTTTTGTACCTTGCCGAGCAATTGGGGCGTCGCGGCGTGGCATACATCCATCTGCTCTACGAGCTTATGCCCGAAGGAAATATGGAGACGGCGGAGTTCAAACCTCGGTACCTCGACCACGCTCTGCTTGCCAAGGCTCGGGCGGCGTTTCCTGGCGCCTTCATCTGGTGTGGCGGCTTCAAGGACCGCGAGCGCGCCCAAGCTTCGCTCGACACCGGGCTGGTGGACCTGATCGCCTTCGGCAGACCGTATATCGCAAACCCGGACCTTGTTGAGCGTCTCAAGCACGGCTGGCCGTTGGCCGAGGCCGACCGATCAACTTATTACACCCGACGCGGCGAGGTGGGTTACACGGACTTCTCTGCATATCGATCGGTAGCGCTGCACGCGGCGGCAGGTTGACCGCGGCGGTAGGTCGAGCAGGTGTTGGGGCCGGGCGGTTCTGCGGACCCCTGCTGGTCGACCACGAAACTCGGCCGCACGACGCTGGCGAGGTCGTCCTGATCTCCCCCGTGATTGCGGATCAGGTGCGCTTGGCCGCCCTTGAAAACGGGCATTTCTCGTCACGGGTGCCAGCAAAGGCATCGGCCGCGCGCTCTCAACGCGGCTCGCCGCTGCCGACACAATGCACATGCGTTTGTTTACGTGCTGGAGGGCTCCGTCGTGATGCAGTTGAAGGGTGGACAAGAGGTGACACTGACACCGGACAGACCTTCTATGAAGGCCCTGACGATGTTCATGTCCTCGACCGGAACGCAAGCAGCACCCAGCCGGCGAAATTTCTGGTGTTCTTCATCAAGGACAAGGGCGCCCCGGTGCTCGTGCCCGCACAGTGACGGTTACAACCCAAACTGTTGCGACCCAAGTACACGAAATTGATTGCGGGAAACGCTCTGCCTGATGTTTGCTGCGATGCCTGAGTCCGCTTGTGGCCCATCAGCGAAGTGGCGACACCCCTCATTGAGGTCCGCTTACTGGGGCGGAGCGGGCCAGATTTGCTCACTCTGAGTTCTTCGCATTTTGACCCATCTGCGACATGGGCAGCATCAGCTCTCATTGAAAAGGTGTTTCAAGTTCCATTGCGTGATAAGCTCCGATCTCCCTCGATGGAGGGTCTTCATGGCAACCACCATAGGAAGACGGCGCGTCATCGGCCTTGTCGTCGTCAGTGTGGCAACATGGCCGCTGGCGGTGCGGGCGCAGCAGCAATCATTGCCGGTAATTGGATTTCTCGGCTACGGCTCCGCGCAGTTGGTGAACCCTCGCGTCCGTTCATTCAGCCAGGGCCTTGCAGAAGCCGGAATTATCGAGGGACGCGACGCAACAATCGAATATCGCTGGGCCGAATACCAGACTGAGCGATTGCCCAAGCTGGCCAGCGAGCTGGTCAGCCGTAGGATCAACCGTCTTAGCAGCATCCGGCAATCCGCGGCTGCCCTGGCCGCGAAGGCCTCAACCACGACGATCCCAATAGTCTTCTTCGTCGGCGGCGACCCGGTGCAACTTGGGTTGGTCGCCAGCCTTAACCGTCCCCGACGTCAACAAACCCATTGTCCCGCGTTACGGAGGAACTCCTCATGGTAACACCGCATAACCTCACGATGTCCCGCCGTGGCTTCTGCCTCTGCTGCATAGCGGGCGCAACGTTCACCGCCACAGGTGGCTGGCTAACCCCACGCCAAGCGTTCGCCGAGGCGAGGGGCCTCGTTAGCCTGATCAAAGACAGTGCGGCCGCGTCTCCGATCACCACTCACAAGCTGCGAAACAATATCAGCACGCTGGAAGGCTCCGGCGGGAACGTCGCAGTCTTGACCGGTCCTGATGGCAAAGTCCTCATCGACGGGGGCATCTCCGTGTCGCGGCGCCAAATGACGAAGGCTCTTGCTGATCTTGGCGCCCGCCATGTCACTCATCTCGTGAACACGCATTGGCACTTCGATCATGCCGACGGCAACGAATGGCTTCATTCGATCGGCGCCAAGATTGTTGCGCATAGCAATACGAAGAAGCATCTCAGCGAAATCCAGCGGGTCGAAGACTGGGATTATAACTTCATTCCGTCGCCCCCTGGCGCGATTCCAAGCGAAGTCTTCGACAAAGAGAAGACGCTGAAGCTTAATGGACAGACGATCGAGCTTAAGCACTATGGGCCAGCCCACACGGACAGTGACATCTCGGTCTTGTTCTCTGAGGCAAACGTCTTGCATACGGGAGACACGTTCTGGAACGGGATCTATCCGTTTATCGACTATTCCACGGGTGGAAGCATCGACGGGACGATCACGGCAACGGAGGAGAATCTTGCCCGCGTGGCTGACGATACGATCATCATTCCTGGCCACGGCAAACCCGTCAGCAATAAAGCTGAACTCAAAGAATGCAGGGATATGCTCATGACCATCCGAGACAAGGTGGCCAATTTAAAAAAGCAGGGCAAGTCCCGAGAAGAGGTCGTAGTTGCGAAGCCAACCGCAGCCTTCGACGCGAAGTGGGGACAGTTCGTCATCGACGCCGATTTCTTTACTCGGCTTGTCTACGAAGGAGTATGACGTCGTCGCTTAGTTCATCAACAAATGAGATGCGCCCTTCGCTTTGCTTTAGCCTACCAAGGGAGTTTGTGACATGGCTGCTTCACCCTTCTTGGTGCCGGTCAGATCCAGATGGTCGCGCAGCACGTCGAGGAGCGTGGTCCATGGCGTGACTTTGAGTTGAGTTTCGACACCGTTGACGATCATCGCTACCGACATCTTGTCGGGTACCAGAGAGGATTCTTGCTTCGTTGCGTCGTGCTTCTGCGCGCCATCGTGGTTACTCCGCCCGTGCACCGTGAAGTCGAGCATACATCTGAATGCGTCTCAAGGCAGAATAGTCTGGCTACATCTTCGAGGCTACCTAACGCTTCGGGCCTCTATTGGATGCCTTCACGAGAAAAAATTTCGCGCGGCCGTAACCGCCCCTCCTTGGAGCGATTGAAAGCGTGGTACTTGCGTGATAAATTCTTCAGCGAAGTCAAAGGCGAGCTGCGTGCGGGCGATGGCGTCGCAGCTCGAGTGAGGAGTGCGGCCTTCATGAAGGAACGCCTCAACACAATTATCCGCCGGCGCGATCTGCTGAGCTTTGCTATTGCCGGCGCTGGAGCAGCGGCCGCGAGCGCCGTGGTGCCTGAACGGACTGCCGCCAAATCCGTCGATCTCAAAGACAAGCGCAAGGCGCGCTACCGGGCCAGCTCCACGGAGCTCAGACACTTCTACCGCGTCAACAGTTATCCGACCCGATAAAGGAGACGTCCATGTTGATCAAGAGGACGGAAGGTTATCGGTATCGCGGAAGGCTTGCCGCCGCGCAGGCGGGTGAAACAAGTAATGACTTGGATCGTCGGACGTTCCTGAAGCGCTCCGGCGTCACCGCCGGAGCGCTGGCCGCGCTTGGCAATCTCCCGCTCGGCGGCACGCGCAAAGCCGAGGCTGGCCCGCCACCTCCCGCGGGGGCCGCGGTTATAACTCGCAAGAATGTCTGCACCCATTGTTCGGTCGGTTGCTCGGTTATCGGACTCGTCGCAAATGGCGTGTGGATCGGCCAGGAGCCGGACTACGATAGCCCGATCAATCGCGGCTCGCATTGCTGCAAAGGCGCGGCGGTGCGTGACGACGTACTAGGCCAGCGCCGCTTGCGCTACCCCGTGAAGCTCGTCAACGGTCAATGGGTGCGGCTTTCCTGGGAAAAGGCGATCGACGAAATCGGCGACAAGCTGCTTGAGATTCGCCAGAAGTCTGGACCGGACTCGGTGTACTGGTTGGGATCGGCCAAGTTCACCAACGAAGCTGCCTATCTCAATCGCAAGTTCGCCGCCTTCTGGGGAACCAATAATTCCGATCATCAGGCGCGTATCTGTCATTCCACTACGGTCACCGGCGTAGCCAATACCTGGGGCTTTGGCGCGATGACGAACAGTTACAATGATATCCGCAATGCCAAGACCATTATGATCATGGGCGGCAATCCTGCTGAGGCACATCCGGTTTCGCTTCAGCATATCCTTGAGGGCAAGGAACTGAACCGCGCCAACATGATCGTCATCGATCCGCGCATGACACGGACCGCCGCGCACGCAACCGAATATGTCCGCGTGCGTCCCGGCACTCATATCGCGACGATCTTCGGCATGCTTTGGCACATTTTCCAGAACGGCTGGGAGGACAAGGAATATCTGCGTCAGCGGGTATATGGCGTCGACGAAATCCGCAAAGCTGTGGCGAAGTGGACGCCCACCGAAGTTGAACGCGTCACAGGTCTGCCTGAAGCGCAGGTCAAGCACATCGCCGAACTTTTCGCCAAGGAAAAGCCCGCAACCCTGATCTGGGCGATGGGGCAGACCCAGTTCGCGACCGGCACGGCGAATGTCCGTGCGAGCTGCATTCTGCTGCTTGCCACCGGCAATGTCGGCATGGCCGGCGCCGGCGCCAACATCTTCCGCGGCCACACCAACGTGCAGGGCGCGACCGATCTCGGCCTCGATGTGACGACG
>NZ_JBEGDB010000192.1:0-15631 GCF_043638955.1 Bradyrhizobium sp. 31Argb
AACTCTAACCCCTGATGAGCCAGAGCCTCCCTTCTCGAAAAGCTTGATCTGTCTCAAATTATCTGACGACGGACACCAATGTTCAACAGCATGCCGGCAGCGATAGCGACAAGGGTGGGACCGATCAGGCCGGCGATCGTTCTCGAGGTGGTCAACTATGCTCAGTTACGGATGCGACAACGGGCTTATGATAAGCCAGGTCCAGTCCCCTCGAGTTGAGAGAACCGGACGGTCAGAATCTCTTTCATCGTCATTCTGCCGTTGGCGAGCTTCTCCGCCAGAATGAGCTGCTGCGTACTGGGCAGGCCGGCCGGTATGACCATTTTCCCACCCGCTTTCAATTGGTGGATCAGCGGAGGAGGAACGAGTTCGGGCGCGGTCGTCACCATCACCTTGTCAAAGGGCGCGTGCTCTGACCAACCCTGATGACCATTCGCAATCTTGAGTTCGACATTGCTGCAGCCCTGCTGCCGGAGCCGTTGTTTGGCCCTTTCGCCGAGCTCTTCGATGATTTCAACGGAGTATACCTTGCGGGCGAGCTGCGCGAGGATGGCGGCCTGATAGCCCAGACCGGTACCGATTTCGAGAACGCTGTCGTCGGCCTTGATGTCGAGCAGATCGGTCATTAAGGCGACGATAAATGGCTGCGAGATCGTCTTTCCGAAACCGATTGGAAGTGGAATATTTTCGTACGCGTAGGGCTGAAGCTCGATTGGCACAAACTCATGCCGCGGCACTTTGCCCATAGCCGTCATGACACGTTCGTCAAAGGCACTCTTGCCAACAGTGTCACGCAGCGCGAAGGCGCAGGCGGCGATGACCGCGAGCATTTCTTCACGCAGGGCCTCAAGGTCTTCTGCTCGCATTGGCAACCTCGGAAAGCTTGCCCAAACTGCTTCCAGCCGTTTGCCCCGGATCACACCCGGCATTACGCATGGGCTGGTGCACCCGCGCTCGCCCGGCCAGACTGTTGCAGCAACGGCCACCCGCCACAACCGCTCTCGCGGGCGGCAAAGAATTGTACAATCTCGATAGCTGCCCTTGAAGCGGGACATGCCGAAATCTTTGTGGCGGAACGGGCAGCGACCATGCTGTCGGCACGCATTTTACGAAGCAATCCGCGCCGCTCCCTTCCTCGCGCTACCAGCGTTTACATTTCGCAGGCTTGCGCTGCTCCTGCAGCGCGGAACGCTTTTGGTGAATCCAACGGAGGATCACAAACAATGAGCTAGTCCTATATCCTAAGATGGAAGTTCACTGAGCTACGAAAGGCCAAGAAGCGTACAGAGCGATTGCACCCGGATCTGAAGATAGTGGTCCAGGGTCTCGAGGAGGACCAACGTCGTGAAGCGGGACTTCGACCTCATCGTCTATGGCGCGACAGGTTATACCGGCCGTCTCATCGCCGAATATCTGGCGACGTCCTATCGCGGCGACGATGCCCCGTCCTGGGCGATCGCAGGACGCTCGACCGATAAGCTTTGGAAGGTGCGTGCCGACATCGGCGCATCAGGCGATTTGCCGTTGGTTAAGGCGGATGCCGCCGAGCCGGCCAGCCTGCGTTCGATGTGTGAGCGTGCGGCCGTGATCATCACGACGGTCGGGCCTTATCAGCTCCACGGTCCCGAGCTTGTGGCGGCCTGCGCGGCTACGGGCACGGCCTATGTCGATCTGTGCGGCGAGCCGGCTTGGATGCGGCGCATGATCGACGCCCATCACGCAGAGGCGAAACGGACCGGCGCGCGCATCGTCTTCTCCTGCGGCTTCGATTCCATTCCGTTCGATCTCGGCGTGCTCATGTTGCAGCAGAAGGCACGCGAGAAGTTCGGACGCCCGGCGCGGCGGGTCAAAGCCCGCCTTCGCAAGGTGAAAGGCGGCATGTCTGGCGGCACCGCGGCGAGCGCTCAGGCGACATTGGCCGCCGCTGCGCGCGACCCGGCCCTGATCCGGCTGCTGACCGATCCCTTCGCGTTGACGCCGGGGTTCACCGGGCCGTCTCAGCCGTCGGGCCTCATCCCCGAATACGACCCGAGCATGAAGGCGTGGCTCGTGCCGTTCCCCATGGCGCCGATCAACACCAAGAACGTGCACCGCACGAATTTCCTGTTGGGTCATCCCTACGGCACGGACTTCGTTTACGATGAGATGATGGTCGCGCCGGGATTTGGGGAAATCGCTGGCGTGACAACGGAGACGTTCGCCACGATGGTTTCCTTGGTCGGGACCGGCGGTCTCAAACCCGGCGCAGGCCCCACTCGGGAAGAGCGCGAGAAGGGCTTCTACGACATCCTCTTCCTGGGCGAGCTGCCGGACGGCGGACGGGTCGAGGCGGTAGTCACGGGCGACCGCGATCCGGGCTACGGCTCGACCAGCAAGATGATCGCCGAGAGCGCTCTCTGCCTCGTGCGCGACGTGCAGGGCGAGGGTGGCACCTGGACGCCGGGCGCGCTGATGGGTCCGGCGTTGCGCAAGCGTCTGCAGGAGCGCGCCGGCCTCACCTTCAGCGCGCGCTGAGGTAACGATCAGAGCCGCAGCGGCGTGCTGGATTACGTGAATCGTAACTAACGAAAGCACGGCTTGGCGAGCGCGAGCCTCAAATTCGGTTTAATGGCCGCTTCTGTGCCCAGGGGCCGAAGTAGCTCGAAATTCCCCGCATGTCCGCTATCAGGCTAGATCGTGCTTGTCTCGCGCAGACCTCGACCGCCGCTTGTGACCCTGGCTGTGTGAAAAGTCACGTGTTGGCTGCGATTCCTCCGTTTCCTGATGGGGGATACGGATGGGACGTATCGTTGAAGGGGCGGATCGATCTTAGCTGGGCGCTCTTGCCGGAATGCCTGGAGGATTGGGTAAGCGAAGACAATGCGGTCCATGTGATCGATGCGTTTGTTGAAGCGCTCGATCTGCACGGAATGGGTTTCGAGCGTGTGATCGCCAAGGAGACGGGCCAGCCCTCCTATCATCCGGCAGTCCCCCCATCTCGGACATTAAGGTGCTGAATGCACGGGCGGGTGTAATGCGCGCCCGTCATCCGTTCGATCGAGGAGCCATTCGCTATTGATGAAGTCTTTCACAGGGAGTGCTGTGGCGGACTGCTCGCCGTTGTCTATTGGTTCTTCGCTGGCGCACCCGGGAGCACGGCTGGCACACCTTCCGGATTGATGTTGAAGGCCAGGAATATCAACGGCTCGTCGCCTGGGTTTCCCCATTGGTGCACGAGGTCGTATGGTTCATAGATCAAGGAACCCGGTCCCCTTGCTTCTGTTTTACCGTCGACCGTGTTGGCCCCGGTACCGGAGAGTATGAAGTATAGAGCTGCGCCTGACCGATGGTGGGGCGGGTTGGAAGGCATCTGCGCCCGAAATGTGACCCGCGTGAGATTGAGATCATAATGACCTGACTTCAGGTCGGGGATCGGGCTCGCCGTGCGGTACAATTCTCTTACGACGGCAGGTGCCGTCTCGGCAGGACGACCCAATTCTCCAGCGGGGACGAGAAAGAAGTGGAGAAAAGTTGACGGCGCCCCACTGCCTGCCGTCAGCGCGGCGGCCTTTCCGCCGGCGATGAACAGCCCTTCTCCGGCATTGAGCACTCTGACCTCGCCACCGAGCGCGACCTCGGTCGATCCTCATCTGGTAGAGGATGCCGCTGGCCGCCGAAACGCTGCTCCTCTCGCCCGGCTGAAGGGTGACGCTCACCGCTTGGAAATGGACCGGCGCGTCGGTGACGGTCGGCAGTTTGGTTGCGGCGATCACTGTTCGTGTAATCGCCGGAGGAGCCGCGGGGGTTTGCGCGGTCCCGGAGGCGGGAAGCGTCATCGCGCCGAGCAACAATAGTCCGGGTGTCCTGAACTGCATGATTGCCTCCCAGGTTCAGCGGATCATCGGAGCATGATACGCTCGCCCAGCGCCTCTTGGAATGGCGGGCCGCTTGGCCGGAGACCGGGAGCAAACGCCGAGCGAAGCGGAATTCGTGCCGTCGGGGATCATTGAAGTGGAAGAAACTGCAGCAGGCAGTCTTTGAAGATGGACTTTGCCTCTTTCTCGAGCTCTCTGATTCGTTTGATCCAGGTCCATGGACCCTGGGTCATTTCCGTGGTCGTTGCGCTGAAAAGCGCCGGCGTGCCCCTTCCCGGGGAGACTATCCTTGTTGCTGCCGCACTCCTGGCCGCCGCCGCCAATCAGATCGATATCGTTGTCATGGTAGCCGCGGCGGCTGCAGGCGCAATCATCGGAGACGGGATCGGATACACGGTCAGGCGCCGCTCCGGAATGCCGCTTCTTCGCAAATGTGGGCGATACATTCGTCTGGATGAAAACCGATTTCTGATCGGTCGATACCTGTTTTTTCCGATATGGCAGCGCAGTGGTGTTTTTTGGCCGCTTTATCGCAGTGCTGCGCATGTTTGCGGCTTTGCTTGCCGGCGCAAATGGCATGCCGGCGGGTCGCTTTTTCCTCTTCAACCTTACCGGTGGCATCTGCTGGGCGTGTCGCTTCGGCTTCGGTGCCTACGCTGTCGGAACCGAAATCTACAAGATTTCTGAAACGCTGAGCCTGGTATCACTGGGATTGTTTATTGGCGCGGGATCAGCGCTTTCAATCATCATGCGGCGATATGAAATTGCGCTCCTTCGTCAGGCTCAGCGCGCGCTGCCGGATGGCTGATGCAGAACGAACGTTCGTTTGTTGGTGGCTAAGCGGACATGATCAATTTGTGGGTGCACGGCCTAGCGCTGGTTGGATCGGCAGGCGATTTCGGCCGGCGGTGCGACGATGGCTGCGCGCAGTTTGACCAGCCACGCAGTGCTTGTCCCTGCGTTTGCCGCTTGTCATCGCGACGCTTGTGTCGAAACTGCCGAACGCGATCGAACTGAACATCAGTTCTGTACGGCTGGATAATCCAGTGCGGTTCCTTTCGCGCAGTCCTTAAACCACGGCCTCCTCTCGCCTTTGCGCGAGAGGAGGCCTATGTTGTCGAGTACCTGCAGCAGCCCCGAAGCGACAATGGGAGGTATGCTCATGGACGCGCCCAGCAAGGAATTTGTGCTGGCGGGCAGCCTTGAGGAGCTGAAGATCAAGGGGCGGCTCGTTGTGCACGGTGCCCATCGTCCGATCCTCGTCATCTACGACCGCGGGCGCGTCTTCGCCCTCGACAATCGGTGCCCGCACATGGGCTTCCCGCTCGAGCGCGGCAGCCTCGAGGACGGCATCTTGACCTGTCACTGGCACCACGCCCGCTTCGATCTCGAAAGCGGCTGCACCTTCGACCTGTGGGCGGACGACGTGCCGATCTGCGCGGTCGAGGTACGTAATGGTGACGTCTGGGTGAAGACCGCGTTCACGCAGGCCGATCCCGTCGCGCACTGGCATCAGCGGCTTGCGAACGGCCTCGCCCACGACCTCGGCCTCATCATTGCCAAGGCCATCCATGGTCAGCTCGCGGCCGGCGTACCGCAGGGCGAAATCGTCCGGCAGGTGGCGCTGTTCGGGGCGCAAAATCGCGACGGCTGGAGCGTGGGTCTTACGATCCTTACGGCACTCGCTAATCTTCTGCCTGTGCTGCCGGAGGAGGAAGCCTATCTCGCTCTCTTCCACGGCGCGCGCCGCGTGGCGGCGGACTGCAACGGCGAGGCGCCGCGGCGGGACCGCGCGCCGCTTGGAAGCCGGCCGGATCCGGCCGCGCTCAAACGCTGGCTGCGGCGTTGGACAACCGTGCGCCATCGCGAGGCGGCCGAACGCACCCTGCTTACGGCGATTGCGGCCGGCTTCTCCCCGGCTGAACTCGCTGATGCGCTGTTCGCCGCCGCGACCGAGCGGGCTTTCGCCGACACCGGGCACTCGCTCGACTTCATCAACAAGGTGTTCGAGTGCCTCGACCTGGTCGGCTGGCAACACGCGGCGGCTCTGCTGCCAACTGTCGCCGGTCAGATGGTAGCGGCTCGTGGCGCCGAGGAATCGACGGCCTGGCGCCAGCCCGTTGACCTTGTTGCGTTGTGTGAGGAATCAACCAGCAAACTCGCAAACCTGTTCGCTGCCGGACGCGGCGCGCGTGACTGGTCGGACCACGCCGCACTTGCTCAAGAGCTGCTCGGTGACGATCCGGCCAGGATCGTTGACGCGCTCAAGGCGGCGATCCGCGCCGGTGCCGCTCCTGCTGACCTTGGCCAATCCCTCGCGTACGCGGCATCACTCAGGGTGGCGCGTTTCGGCACTGCCAACGAGCACGCCGACTGGGAGACGGCGCATCACGTCTTCACCTACGCCAACGCAGTCCACCAGATGCTGACGCGCATCGGGACTGCCAACATCGACACTCACGTCACGGCCGTTCGCGGCGTATTGCACGGAGCGATGGCGCTCTACCTTGCTCGCTATCTCAATGTGCCGCCGGCGCGCATCCCGGGCGACGGCGGCGAGCAGCTCGATGCTCTGCCCGCGGATCCAGAGACGATCGGCGCCGCCTTGCTCGACGCCTTCGACCGGCAGCGACAGGTCGATCTCGCCGCGAGCCTGGTGGCACGGCATCTCACGCTCGGCCATTCGCCGCAGGCACTGATCGCCACGCTCGCGCATGCGGTGCTGCGCGAAGATGCAGGCTTCCATACGTATCAGATGCTGGAGGCCGGGGTCCGGCAATTCGGCGCGTGGGGCGACACGGACGAGGGCCGGCACATCCTCATCGCGGTTGCCCGCTATGTGGCGGCCCATTCACCGACCGAACGCGCGGCCCTGCAGACCGCCGACATCGCCCGCCGCCTGATGCGGGGTGGCGAGCTGCATCAAGAGGCTGGATCGTTCTGACGTTAAGCGCTGGGGGCACGAAGGGCGATCTGAACTGACAAAAGCCTGCGTCGGCGAACCGAGACGCGCTTCCAATGACCATTTTCGCGTTGCCTCTGCTTGGCGAATGAGTCTGACGCTCGGATCAGGTCCCGGACAGAACCGCAACATCGCGGCACGACACGGATTTCTCGTTTTTCGGTGATGCGATGCTATGCCTACCGCAAATCAAGTCCGGGCATATTGGTGGTGCAGTCCGCCCAGAATCGGGCGACAGAGAATGCGTCCAACTGTCGCGGCGCCGCGTGAAATCGGCGCGTCTTTATGCAACGACAAATGGGTGCGCGTGCCGTTGTAATAGTTCATGTACGAGAGCAGCACGTGACGCAGATGGCGCTCTCCGAACACCACGACATGATCAATGCATTCCCGGCGGATTGAACCGATCAGCCGTTCTGCACAAGCGTTTTGCCAAGGTGAGCGAGGAGACGTCGGACGGTCTCGAATCCCGATGGATCGAACCCGGCGCAGGAATATCTTTCCGTAGGCGCCGTCGCGGTCCCGGATCAGGTAACGAGGGATTTGCGCCCAGCCACACGCCTCCGTCAGTTGATTGGCGATCCATTCGGCCGTTGGGTGCGCGGTCACTCCAAGCCACAGGATCTGCCGCCGACCATGGCCCATGATCAGCAATCCATAGAGCAACCGGAACGAGATCGTCGGCACCACGAAAAGGTCCATCGCCGCGATCCCGTCAGCATGGTTGCGAAGGAACGTCTTCCATCCCTGCGAGGGGGGTCCCCTCCTCCGTGCCATGTACTTGGCGACGCTGGTCTGGCCGACATCGATGCCGAGCTTGAGAAGCTCGCCATGGAGTCTCGGTGCTCCCCACAATGGATTGGCGAGGCTCATCTCGCGGATCAGACGGCGAATCTCCAACGATACCGTTGGTCGACCGCAACAGTGGCGCGATTTCCTGCGCCAATACAGCCTAAAACCGGCGCGGTGCCAGCGGATCACGGTATCGGGTCGGACAATTGCAAGTGTATCATACATCTTGGGAAACAGCCGGCAGATACCTCCCAATATCAGCCGGTCAATCGACGCAAATCGAAGTCTCTTGGGATTGCCGCGCCGCAGCACATTGATTTGCTGCCTCAGCACCAAAATCTCCGCCTCGAGCATTGCGCGCGACCGCAGCAGATCGATCACTGTCCCGACGATCAGTTTGCACAAATCAAACATCGAGCAGCAGCATCGCCCGATTCTCGATCAACTGCCAGCGGATTGGATTTGCGGTAGGGACAGCCCTTGTACTTGTCCGCTGGTTTCTCGGTATTCGACAAACGATATGAGGAGGTCATGGACTAGTGAGCGGAGCTCGCGGTCGGCTTACATGGGGGGCGACCCCATCGCTGAGAAAAGCAACATCCAAGCATGCCATCACGAGTAGCAAGTTGGCCTGATTTGGCTGAGGGGCGTTCGCGCAGGGCTGTCGCTCCGGCGATCAGCACGAAATTCGAGGCTCGACACCGACAACGCCGACGGCACTACGATGGTTGCCGCTAGTATGAAATCAGGCGGGATGTGGAGCCCTATATCGACCATCTGTGAAGCGTTGCTTTGGGCCTTACGGCAAGCTCTGCCGATAGAACCCTTCTTTTATAGTGCAAGTTGCGGGAGCTAACCGGCTCGAGTGTTTCGGCAAGGACGGCAAATTTGGCAAACGCTAGCGGCCGCGGACGATTGCGCGGGCCATCAATAGATCGACAACGGCTTGCGCTAGGTGTTCGGGCTTCTGCCCCATGGTCTTGAGATGAATTTCGGGTCTTATTGGCGTTTCGTAGGGCGCATCGACGCCGGTGAAGTTCTTGATCTTGCCGGAGTTCGCCTTTGCATAGAGACCTTTGGGATCGCGCCGCGCGCATTCTTCGATTGGCGTGTCCACAAAAACTTCAATGAACTCATCCTCAGCAACCAGGTTGCGTACCATATCTCGCTCGGACCTGTAGGGCGAGATGAATGAGCAAATCACGATCAAACCGCTATCGGCCATCAACTTGGCGAGTTCGCCCACACGCCGAATATTTTCAACACGGTCGGCCTCGGTGAAGCCGAGGTCCCCATTTAATCCGTGCCGCACGTTGTCGCCGTCCAGCAGCATCGTGTGGCGCGACATTGCGAACAACTTCTGATCGACGACGTTGGCAATTGTCGATTTGCCCGCGCCGGACAGGCCGGTGAACCAGATGATGCAAGGCTTTTGATCCTTGAGCGCCGCCCGCTCTCTCTTACCCACTGAAATCGGTTGCCACGCGATATTGCTAGCCCGCCGTAGCGGAAACGCGATCATGCCGGCGCCGACCGTGCGGTGGGTGTAACGGTCGATGAGGATGAATGAACCGGTCTTGCGATTGACCTCGTAAGCATCGAAAGCCGTGGGCGTTGCGGTCGCAAGATTGCAGAATCCGATCTCGTTGAGGCTAAGCGTCTTGGCTGCCAGGTGCTCACGTGTGTTGACGTCGATCCGATACTTGATTGTAGTAATACGACCGGCGGCCACAGTCTGTGTTCCAATGCGAAGGATGTAGTTGCGTCCAGCAACGAGCGGGTCATTGTCCATCCAGATCAGATGAGCGGCGAATTGATCGGCGACCTCCGGCCGCTCAGCCGGACGGGCGAGAAGATCGCCACGGCTGATATCAATCTCATCTTCGACGACAATGGTGACGGCATCGCCGGCCTCAGCGCGAGGAAGATCGCCGTCCTGGGTGACGATGCGCTTGACGCGTGTAGTCCGTCCAGACGCTGCGACAACGATCTCATCTCCTGCCGTGATGCTCGCGGAAGCCACCGTCCCGGCATAGCCGCGGAAGTCCAGGTTGGGCCGATTCACGCACTGGACTGGAAAGCGGAAAGCCTGGCTTCCAGTGTCGGACTGGATATCGATGCTCTCCAAATGATCGAGCAGGCAAGGCCCCTGGTACCACTGGGTCTTGCCGGAGCGGTTGATGACGTTGTCGCCGTACCGGGCGGAGATCGGGATCGGAACGATCGACGTGAAGCCAAGACCGGCAGCAAAGGCCACATACTCACCGACGATCCGGTCAAAACTCTCCTTCTTGTAGTTGACGAGGTCGATTTTGTTCACTGCCAGGACGACATGACGAATACCGAGCAGCGAACAGATGAAGGAGTGACGCTTGGTCTGAACCAGCACACCCTTGCGGGCATCGATCAGGATGATGGCGAGCTGGGCGTTCGAGGCGCCGGTTGCCATATTACGCGTGTACTGCTCGTGGCCGGGCGTGTCGGCCACCATGAACGAGCGGCGCCGGGTGGTAAAGAAGCGGTAAGCCACGTCAATCGTGATGCCCTGCTCCCGTTCGGCCTCAAGCCCGTCGACTACCAGCGCAAAGTCGATTTCATTGCCGTTGGTGCCGTGCTTGGCGCTGTCGCGTGCCAGCGCCATCAGCTGATCCTCGTAAATCATCTTGGTGTCATGCAGCAGCCGGCCGATCAGCGTCGACTTGCCGTCGTCGACCGAACCGCAGGTGATGAATCGCAGTTGGTCCTTCGTTCCGGCCTGGACCAGCTCGGCTGTCGCTTTGGAAGCCATCAGAAGTAACCTTCCCGCTTCTTCTTCTCCATCGAAGCGGCTTCATCGGTATCGATCAAGCGTCCCTGGCGCTCAGATACCCTCGCGGTCTGCATTTCCGCGACGATGTCCTCGATCGTGGTCGCGTCGGAGTCGATAGCCCCGCTCAAGGGATAGCATCCCAGCGTGCGGAAACGTATCATCCGCATCTCCGGCCTCTCGTTCGACTGAAGCGGTAATCGCTTGTCGTCGACCATGATCATTGCGCCGCTCCGCCGGACGACGGGCCTTTGCTTTGCGAAATAGAGCGGGACGACCGGGATCTTCTCGAGCATGATGTATTCCCAGACGTCGAGCTCAGTCCAGTTCGACATTGCGAACACACGCATGGTTTCGCCCTGGCGGATTCGGGTGTTGAAGAGATTCCAGAGCTCCGGTCGCTGGTTGCGTGGGTCCCACACGTGTCCGGCCGAACGGAAGGAGAATATCCGTTCTTTTGCGCGGCTCTTTTCCTCGTCACGTCGTGCTCCACCAAACGCGGCATCGAACTGATAGAGATCAAGCGCTTGCTTTAAGCCATCGGTCTTCATCACCTGCGTATGAAGAGCCGAGCCGGAATCGATCGGGTTGATCCCGCGCTCGATGCCTTCCTTGTTCACGTGGACGATCAAGTCGACGCCGAGGCGCTTGGCTGTCTCATCGCGGAAGGTGATCATCTCGCGAAACTTCCAGCCCGTGTCGACGTGAAGCAGGGGGAACGGCAACTTTGCCGGATAGAACGCCTTGATGGCGACGTGCAGCATGACGCTCGAGTCTTTTCCGATCGAATAGAGCATGACCGGCCTTTTGAACTCGGCGACAACCTCACGCATGATTTCGATCGATTCAGCTTCGAGGCGACGCAGATGTTTAGGCAGCACGTGGTTCTTCTTTGATGCAGGATGTCTGTCGTTAGCTGGCGTTTTGACGCAGCGAATTGCGCCCCAAGGCGACAAAGCCATCGTTGCGGAACTCGGGCTTGCCATAGCGCATGTCCTGTCCATCCGGTCCAACAACCTGGCCAGCCGCGAGCAGGACCGCATGCCGGGCATGCCGTATCCCGCGTCGTGCCAGCCCAGGTGTAGACACCCGCCTCGCCTTGCGCAATCAAACAGAGGTTTAGTGACGATCCCGGGGTTCCTTAAACCCCACCTCGTTCTAGATCGCACCATCGCTGCCCGGGCAGGGCTAAAGGGAGCGCATTTGGCAATCACCACTTATCTGGTCGACCGTGAAGAACCCGGATTTCAGCTTGGGAGGAGCTGAAGTCGGCGGATGAGCTGGACGAGGATTTGGCGCAGCAAAAGCTCGAGCCAGCGGATGAGGCGACGGAAGTTGTAGCCGGCGGCGGCGAGGACGGCATTGGTGGCGTCGCCCTGGCGGTGCCAGAGATAGTTTCGGCCCATTCGGTGCTGGATTTGAGGTGGCCGATCACCGGCTCCACGGCGGAGCGCCGGCGCAGCTCGCGCTTGATCTTTGGCGTCACCCGCCGCTTCTGGCCTGAGATGAACACCCTGAACTTGTAATCGAGCGGCGCATTGTGGCCGCGATAGCCTTTGTCGAGACACATGCGCTCGATGACGTTGCCGACGAGCGCCTCCATGCCTGGGATCACGGTCTTGAGCGTATGGCCGTTATAGGGGTTGCCGGTCAGCGCTTTCACATGGGTGACGAACTGACCGCCCTTGGCGGGCGCGAGGTTGGTGGCCACCGAGACCTTGACGCCGAACTCGTAGGGCCGGTGGGCCTTGCCCTTGCCGATGCACTCCACCTCCGGCGCGTGCAGCGAGTAGACCTTGGGGCCGCGCTGGTGCTGCTTCTGGTCAAGCACCCGTCGCGCCAGCGCCAGCATGCGTTCGAGGACAATCTCGCCAAGCAAGCCGGTGCGGCCTTCGATCTTGCGGGCAATATCACGGATGACGCGACCGAGATAGGTTCTGAGCATCTTCAAGGCCCGGTTGGCGCGCTTGGAGGCATCGGTTTTGACGCCCCGAGGTAGAGCAATTTGGGCAATTCAGTTGGCGACCGGCGCCCGTCTGTCACAGGTTTGCTAATCTGCGCCTGTTCGCTGATCGACGCGCACCCGGCTCCGGACGATGGACGCGCGGTCACCGCGCAGCCCCCCGTCAATACGCCGTCTCGTCGCGAAGAGCGGGGCGCAAATGCCGATGGCGCAAGGGAGAGCAGCTACAAACCTTCGTATGGCACTTCCATCCCTTGTCATGGCGCTCGCCTACCCCCGTACAATTGAGCGTTCAGTTGCGATGGACCTAGCCTTGGGCCAATCAGCAAAAGTCGATTGCCCGGCGATTACAGGGAAGATCGACGCAATCGCGACGATCCCAGCGGTCCGCACGTGGAACGCGCGCGACAGAGAAGAAGCCGCTGTTTTGCCCTGGGAGGCTGCATATGAGACTGAAGCGCTGCTTCCGCTGCCCTATTTTCCGCATGACCGCGCGGATCACAATGACCCCGCAGCCGCACTTCATTTGTGCGCGCGGTGCGACCGCGAACCAGAAATCCCGGGAAGCTATCACCGACGCGAGACCTACAGGAGATAAAGATGGGCGATAGCTCCCAATGCTCTCACCAACCTGCAGCGAAGTGCTGCGCCGTCTGCGGCGGGAAGTTTGGCCTGATCCGATATTACTCGTGGCGCACTGCGCTGTGCTCCAGGAAATGTCTGGATCGGTTCAAGGCGCGTCGGGAGCGCGATCGCCGATGGCTGTTCGGATTTCACGGAGCCTAAAACAGCTGAGGTTGAAGGCCAATGCCGCCCTGTCTTGTACTTTCTTAAACGTGTCGAGGAAGTTGTTGAACTCCGGCTTTGCTGCATATTCGACCCAGGTCTTTTCGGCCCACGTCGATCCGCGCGCGGAGTTGACGAGCTTGCCGGCAACAGCGCCGTTCAGATCAACCTGCTTTGAGGTTGCCCATTGGATGAACAGCTAGGCTGCTCCCTTCTTCTTGGAAGCGGCGTTCATCGCTAGCGACCATATCCAGATGTTGGATTCGAAGTCTTTGCCGTTTTGAGCGCGCAAGGGGGGTGCGAATGCGATCTTACCCGAGGCCGGCTTGCCGGCCACGTCGTTCCAAAAGCCAACCATGTTGGAATCGATTGCCATCGCCGTGCGTCCTGAGTTGATGCCATCGACCACTTGATACCAGTTGTCGTTAGCAAAGGACGGACCCGCGCACTTCTTGATCATGTCCACATAGTCCTTGTGGAAGGCGATTGACTCAGGTGAGTCGAGACCCGTGTCCAGCTTGCCGTCCTTAATGACGAAATCATGCACTCCGTAAGATTTGGCAATCGAGATCGCAGCCGTGTGGATGCTGCTCCAAAAGCGTACGCCCAACGGCGTGAGTGCGGGATCCGCAGCTTTTAGCTTTGCGCATGCGGCGGACATCTCCGGCGGAGTCGTCGGCACCTTGATGCCGAATTTGTCGAGGATGTCCTTACGGTAGAATAGCTGGATGTTCTCGAAGCCGTGCGGAACGGCCCACACCCGACCGCTTCCCGCTTCGATCTGCCCATCTGTCACCTTCCAGGTTAGCGCATCCCGCAGCGCGGGAAAGAAATCCTTGTAGTCATAGTTTGATGCGGTGAGTTTCGGATCGGTCAGATACCGATCGAGCGGCTCGAGCAACTGGCCTGGCGCAAGATCCCAGGCTAGCTGAACCCCCGTCCCCACGACTTCCCAAGTCGGAGATTTTGTGCTCAGTTGGATCGTTAGCTTATTCCAATAAGCGTCGTCCGGATAAAGCTCAGGCGTCACCTTGATACCGGTTAGCTTTTCGAACTCCGGCAATTGAGCCGCGACGGCGTCAGCATAGGGATGAATGTCGTATGCCCAGACGATCGAACTACCTTCGAACTGCCTCCAGTTGACGTCGTCTGCTTTGGCTTGCTGAAGGGGAATGGCCGCTCCGGTCAGAAGCGTCGAGCAAATAAGAGCGCCTCTGGCAAAATTCGCCAAATGGCCGCAAAAAGCAGCGAGCTTCCTTGGCATGCTTCCCTCCAATGGGCTCTTTGGCCCGTAAGCCCACGCGCCCTCCTCTTCCAGGGCCGCAGTGCCGAGCAGGCTACCTGTAATTTATTCTCGTCTTAAGCGGGCTTTCCAACCGAGGTTGGGTAAGATTGAGTAACGTCGGACACTTCGGGCATTTCCGCAGAAGGGGAGAATAAACGCGGATCAGCAAGCAGAGCGAGCCACACCGGGGCTGAAGTTGCAGGCTACGTCGCAACCTGTCGGTTCATGTTGCACAATTCCGGTCTTAATTTTGATCTCGTGCAGTTATACGGCTCCTTCCCCACTTTATCTGGCGCCAGTAAGCCGTCGTACCAAGGCGTCGAGTCTAGATCTCATTTTTCGATAGTCGGCTTATGTACCGGATCGATAAGAACTTGCCGCTGAGAACAAACGTGCTCCTCGGTTGTACGATATCAAGAATGGCGGCTGGAATCTCACAAAGACGTTCATCGTCGGGCTGCCGCTCGACGAGGGTGGGCACCGGGAGGCGGAGGTTGTTGAGGACCAGATACGATTCGTGCCGATCGCTCATCTCGAAGATGAAATGCCGCGCCGCGGTTCGCCGTTCGGTCGGCTATGGCATCACGATTGGAGCGCCCGCGCATGGCGAAGGCTTGGATGCTGCTATGGTTGAATGTTCGCGTTCGCCGGATCACTCGGCAGCGTCAGCCCTCGCCCTTTTCCCACGCCGGCCCCGTCTCGGCGGCGCCAGCTCCGGAGTTGTTCGCATGTTGAGCATCGGGTTGGTCAAGCTTCCCAGTGTGCGATCGTATCACCCGAGCCTTCTGAACGATAATAGGATTCCTGCAGCGAAGGTGCACCGCTGAGCACATCTGCAGCCCAGCTGCGCACACCTCTGCTGCATAAGCTGAAACTCCTCTACACACGCTATTCAACCAGTACCGGGCCCGCCGCTTCGGGTCCATTCGAATTTACCTTCATATTCGGTGCAGTTCTTTTCGATCCCACACATATCGTTCCTGATACTGTTCGCCGCATTCGACTCGCATGCACCGCGCGCAGTGCACCAACCATGACGTAAGCCAAGACTGCGGCTCCTAAGCCGGCGAATGCTGGATAACTCTCGCCTTTCCCCTGCCTACGAAAGCTAGTGGTTCATCACAGTGATTTTGACGTTTTGATACCGAGCCATTCGAGGATCGGCAAGTTTTCGGGTGGCAGG
>NZ_JBEGDB010000193.1:0-15615 GCF_043638955.1 Bradyrhizobium sp. 31Argb
GCCTGGGGCTCGAAGCCTTCCAGCGCATCAAATTTGGTACCAGTCTGGCGCTCCGCGATGTGTGAATCGGACAGCCGTTCTTACGGGGAGAGGGTAGGGGTGAGGGGTTCTGCCCGCGAATATGGTGACAGATGTATTTGCGGAGGCTCCCCCTCACCCGGAATTCGAGCTGGGCTTGAATTCCGACCTCTCCCCGCAAGCGGGGCGAGGTGCAGCGGAGTCCGCCTCTCGCATCGTAGTGCAATCGCCACGCACTAGCCTTGAAGAACAAGAAGGAGTTGGGTCTTGCACGTTCTGATTCTTGGCGCCGCCGGCATGGTCGGCCGTAAATTGACCGACCGTCTGCTGCGCGACGGCCGCCTCGGCAAGCTGGACATCACCAGGATGACCCTGCAGGACGTGGTCGAGCCTGCAAAGCCGGCTAGCGCCTCGATCCCGGTCAGGGTGGTGGCGTCCGACTTCGCCGATGCCGGCGCCGCGGCGCCATTGATCGCCGAGCGGCCGGACGTGATCTTCCACCTCGCCGCGATCGTTTCCGGCGAGGCCGAGGCTGACTTCGACAAGGGCTACCGCATCAATCTCGACGGCACGCGCTACCTGATCGACGCCATCCGCGCGGTCGGCGGCGGCTACAAGCCGCGGCTGGTGTTCACGTCCTCGATCGCGGTGTTCGGCGCGCCGTTCCCGGACAAGATCGGCGACGAGTTCTTCCACACACCGCTGACCAGCTACGGCACGCAAAAGTCGATCTGTGAGCTCCTGATCAACGACTATACCCGCAAGGGCCTGTTCGACGGCATCAGCATCCGCCTGCCGACGATCTGCGTGCGGCCGGGCCGGCCGAACAAGGCGGCGTCCGGCTTCTTCTCCAACATCATGCGCGAGCCGCTGGCCGACGAGGAGGCGATCCTGCCGGTGTCCGAGGACGTGCGGCATTGGCATGCTTCGCCGCGCTCGGCGGTCGGTTTCCTCGTGCATGCCGGGACCATGGACCTCAATGCCATCGGTCCGCGCCGCAATCTCAGCATGCCCGGGCTCTCCGCCACCGTCGGCGAGCAGATCGCGGCGCTCGATCGCGTCGCCGGCAAGAACGTCACGGCGCGGATCAAGCGGGTGCCGGACCAGACCATCATCGGCATCGTCTCCGGCTGGCCGCGCGATTTCGTCACCGAACGGGCGCTGAAGCTCGGCTTCACGACGGCAGAGAAGACGTTCGACGATATCATCCGGATTCACATCGAGGACGAGCTCGGCGGCAAATTCGCGGCGTAGTCTTGCTACGGAGTGCGGTCATGACGCGGGTAGCCTCTATCGGCGAATGCATGATCGAGTTGAGGCAGGCGCAAGGCGGGCCCCAAAGCGGGACGCCAGGCGGCCTCTACTCCCGGGGTTACGGCGGTGACACCCTCAACACCGCCGTCTATCTCGCGCGCCTCGGCATCGACGTCGACTACATCACCGCGCTCGGCGACGATGCGTTGAGCGAGGAGATGATCGCCGCCTGGAAGGCCGAGGGCGTCGGCACCAAGCGCGTCGCCCGGCTGGCGGGCAAACTGCCCGGCATTTATCTGATCCAGACGGATGAGAAGGGCGAACGAAAATTCTTCCATTGGCGTGAGAACTCGGCCGCGCGCAAGCTGATGCATTTGCCGGAGACCGAGGACCTCCTCAATTCGCTCGCGACCTACGACCTCGTCTATCTCTCCGCCATTACGCTCTCGATCTATGATGATTACGGGCGAGGGCGGTTGATGACGGCCTTGAAGCGCGCGCGCCTGCTCGGCACGCGCTTCGCGTTCGATACCAATTTCCGTGCCCGCGGCTGGCCTGATCTGAGCGAGGCGCGCAGCGTCTACAGCGCGGCGTTCGAGGCGGCCGACATCGTGCTCGCCTCCACCGAGGATCTGTTGCCGCTCTATCCCGGCGAGAGCCATGGGGCGCTGCTCGCGGGCATTTCGACCCCGGAAGTGGTGCTGAAGCTCTCGGAGCCCGTCAGCGTGCTGCGCTTTCCCGGCGGATCGCGCGAGGTGAGGGCCGAGCCGGTGACCCAGCCGGTTATCGATACCACCGCGGCCGGCGACAGTTTCGCGGCCGCCTATCTCGCCGCCCGGCTTTCCGGCGCCGAGCCGCCGGAGGCCGCCCGCGCGGGCCATCGGCTGGCCGGCGTCGTGGTCTGCTATCCCGGCGCGATCATTCCGCGCTATGCCATGCCGCCGAAGAAAGTGCCGCGGCCGGCGAATTCCCGCAGGGTCTCGCAATGACATCAGCCAAACAGGAAACGCTCGCCACGCTGTTCAGCCAGGCCAAGATCATCCCCGTCCTGACCATCGAGCGGCGCGAGGATGCGGTGCCGCTGGCCCGCGCGCTGGTCGCCGGCGGGGTGTTCACCCTGGAGGTCACCTTGCGCACGCCGGTCGCGATCGAGGCGGCGAAGGCGATCATGGCCGAGGTGCCGGACGCGATCGTCGGCATCGGCACGATCCTGAGCCCCGACGACCTGGCCCGCGCCGAGGCGCTCGGCGCCAAATTCGGCATCAGCCCGGGTGCGACACCCGAGCTCCTGAAAGCCGCTGCCGGCAGCAGCCTGCCGTTCGCGCCGGGGATCGCCACCGCATCCGAATTGATGCTGGCGCTGGCGTACGGCTTCGATCTCGTGAAATTCTTCCCGGCGGAATCTTCAGGCGGTATCAAGGCACTTCGGGGGCTGGCCGGGCCGTTCCCGAACGCGCGGTTCTGCCCGACCGGCGGCATCGGGGAGGCCAATGCCGCCACCTGGCTGGCGGAGCCCAATGTGGTCGCGGTCGGCGGGTCCTGGCTCTGCCCGCCCGCCGAGGTCAGGTCCAACAATTGGGCCGGCATAACCGCCATGTGCGACCGCACCCTGAAATCGCTGAAAGCCGGGTGAAGTCCGGATACGGATCAGCTACAAGCGATCAGGAACATTTTTGGGAGAACGGCCATGACAGCCAGCATCGTGGGGTGGGCGCACACGCCCTTCGGCAAATTCGACGCCGAGACGGTTGAAAGCCTGGTCGTGCGCGTCGCCAACGAGGCGCTGACCGATGCCGGCATTTCGGCTGGCGACGTCGATGAGATCGTGCTGGGACATTTCAACGCAGGCTTCTCGCAGCAGGACTTCACGGCCTCGCTGGTGCTCCAGGCCGATCCGCAGTTCCGCTTCAAGCCGGCCACGCGCGTCGAGAACGCCTGCGCGACCGGATCGGCCGCCGTGCACCAGGGCATCCGCGCCATCCAGACCGGCGCCAAATTCGTGCTCGTGGTCGGCGTCGAGCAGATGACGAAGACGCCGGGACCGGAGATCGGCCGCAATCTGCTCCGCGCCTCCTATTTGCCTGAAGATGGTGATACGCCCGGGGGGTTCGCTGGCGTGTTCGGCAAGATCGCGCAGGCCTATTTCCAGAAATATGGCGACCAGTCCGATGCGCTGGCGCTGATCGCAGCCAAGAACCACAAGAACGGCGTCGCCAATCCCTATGCGCAGATGCGCAAGGATTTCGGCTTCGAATTCTGCCGCGCCGAGAGCGACAAGAACCCGTTCGTCGCCGGCCCCCTGAAGCGCACCGACTGCTCGCTGGTGTCGGATGGCGCCGCCGCGCTGGTGCTGACGGATTCGGAGACCGCCAAGACCATGGGGAAGGCGGTGAACTTCCGCGCCACCGCCCATGCGCAGGACTTCCTGCCGATGTCCAAACGCGACATCCTGCAGTTCGAGGGTTGCACGGTGGCCTGGCAGCGCGCCCTGGAGCAGGCCGGCGCCAAGCTTTACGATCTCTCCTTTGTCGAGACCCATGACTGCTTCACCGTCGCCGAACTGATCGAGTATGAAGCGATGGGCCTGACGCCGCGCGGGCAGGGCGCCCGTGCGATCAAGGAGGGCTGGACGCTGAAGGACGGCAAGCTGCCGATCAATCCGTCCGGCGGGCTGAAGGCGAAGGGTCACCCGATCGGCGCCACCGGCGTCTCCATGCATGTGATGAGCGCGATGCAGCTCACGGGGCAGGCGCCCGAGGGTATGCAGTTGAAGAATCCCGAGCTCGCCGGCATCTTCAACATGGGCGGCGCCGCGGTTGCGAATTACGTTTCGCTGCTGGAGCCGGCGAAGTAGGCTGTAGGCGAAGCGGGCTGCCGTAGGGTGGGCAAAGCGAAGCGTGCCCACCATCAAGCACTCCGCTGGTCACGGTGGGCACGCTTCGCTTTGCCCACCCTACAATGCTACGAATTGCCGCGGTGCACCGCGGCGCAGACTTTCGGAGCGTGTATCATGGGTAACGAAAGCTCGTTGTCGCTGGACGAACTCAACGATCGCATTGCGATTCTTGAAGACAACATCAGGCAGCTCATCGAACAGGCCGCCGCGGCATCCGGCGAGCAGAACGAGGCGCGTATTGCCGACCGCATCAGCCAACAGAATGACGAGCTCGAGCGGCTGATGAAGGAGCGCGACGCGCGGGCGAACAGATAACCCGCTACCCGCCGCGCATACGCCCATACGCGCGGCGCGCCTTGATCTTGCGGACGCCCTGCCGTTACTAGGTCCCCGGAAGCGATAACGCGGCCGTGATCGGCTGCCTTTCTGAGAGGATGGCGAGGCTATGGGACCGCTGGAGGGCATCAAGGTCGTGGACATGACGACCGTTCTGATGGGGCCGTATGCGACCCAGACGCTCGGCGACTACGGTGCCGACGTCATCAAGGTGGAATCGCCCGACGGCGACGTCACGCGCCAGATCGGCCCGACGCGCCATGCCGGCATGGGCCCGGTGTACCTCAACACCAACCGCAGCAAGCGCTCGATCTGCCTCGACTTGAAGAAGCCGGCCGGGCGCGAGGCCGTGCTGCGCCTGATCGCGAAGGCCGACGTGCTCGTCTACAATGTGCGCCCGCAGGCGATGGCGCGGTTGCAGCTCGGCTACGACGTTGTCTCCAAGATCAATCCGCGGCTGATCTATGCCGGCGTGTTCGGCTTCGGCCAGGACGGACCGTATGCCGCCAAGCCCGCCTATGACGACCTGATCCAGGGCGCGACCGCGCTGCCGGCGCTGATGGCGCAGACCGCCGACGGCGTGCCGCGCTACGTGCCGAACGCGCTGGTCGATCGCATCGTGGGACTGACCGCGGTCGGCGCGATCTGCGCGAGCCTGGTGCATCGCGACAAGACCGGGCAGGGGCAGCGTGTCGACATCCCGATGTTCGAGACCATGGCCGGCTTCGTCATGGGCGACCATATGGGCGGCCTCACCTACGATCCGCCGCTCGACCGTGGCGGCTACAAGCGCCATCTGTCGCCGGACCGCCGCCCCTACAAGACGAGCGACGGCTATATCTGCGTGATCGTCTACAACGACAAGCAGTGGGACAATTTCTTCACCGCCATCGGGCGCGACGATCTCCGCGAGGATTCGAGATTTGCGACCTTCGCCGGCCGTGCCGCCAATATCGATTGCGTCTACGCCGAGCTTGCGCGCATCCTCAAGACCAAGACCACCGCGGAGTGGAACGAGATCCTCGAGAAGGCCGACGTGCCGGTCATGCCGATGCACGATCTCGAGAGCCTGTTGCAGGACCCGCACATCGTTGCAACCGATGTGTTTCCGGTCATCGAGCATCCGACCGAAGGTCGCATCCGCAGCATGAAGGTCTCGGCGCGCTGGTCGGAGACGACAGCCGAGCCGAAGCGGCTCGCGCCGCGGCTCGGCGAGCACAGCGTGGAGATCCTGCGGGAGGCCGGTTTCTCCGCCGACGAGATCGCCGCCATGCGCCGCGACGGCGTCAGCAAGACACCAGAGAACTAGGACAGAGACTGATGGATTTTGCGCTCTCGGCCAATCAGGAATCCATCCGCGATGCAGTGGCAAAAATCTGTGCGCGCTTTGACGACGCCTATTGGCTGAAGAAGGACAAGGAGGGCGGCTACCCCGCCGACTTCCACCGCGCACTGGCGGATGCCGGCTGGCTCGGCATCTGCATCCCCGAGGAATATGGCGGCTCCGGGCTCGGCATCACCGACGCCGCGATCATGATGCGCACGATTTCGGAATCCGGCGCCGGCATGTCGGGCGCGTCGGCCGTGCACATGAACGTATTCGGGCTCAATCCGGTGGTCGTGTTCGGCACCAAGGAGCAGTGCCAGCGCATGCTGCCGCCGATCATCGACGGCCGCGACAAGTCCTGCTTTGCGGTGACCGAGCCGAACACCGGGCTCAACACCACCCAGCTCAAGACCCGCGCGGTGCGCAAGGGCGACAAATACATCGTCAACGGCCAGAAGGTCTGGATCTCGACCGCGCAGGTCGCCAACAAGATCCTGCTGCTGGCGCGGACCACGCCGCTCGAAGAGGTGCGGACGCCGACGCAAGGTTTGAGCCTGTTCTACACCGATTTCGACAAGCAGCGCGTCACCGTGCACGAGATCGAGAAGATGGGCCGCAAGCCCGTCGACTCCAACGAATTGTTCTTCGAGAATTTTGAAATTCCAGTTGAGGATCGCCTCGGCGAAGAGGGGCGCGGCTTCGAATATATTCTGCACGGCATGAATCCGGAGCGCATCCTGATCGCGGCCGAAGCAGTCGGGCTCGGCAAGGTCGCGCTGTCGCGCGCGCAGGCCTACGCCAAGAGCCGCATCGTGTTCAACCGCCCGATCGGCATGAACCAGGCGATCCAGCATCCGCTCGCCAAATGCTGGATGGAGCTGGAGGCCGCATGGTTGATGGTGCTGTCGGCCGGATGGCACTACGACAACGGCCTTCCTTGCGGGCCGGCCGCCAACTCGGCAAAATTCCTGGCCGCCGAAGCCGGCTTCCGCGCCTGCGAACAAGCGGTGATGACCCATGGCGGCTTCGGCTACGCCAAGGAATATCATGTCGAGCGCTACCTGCGCGAATCCCTGATTCCACGCATCGCCCCGATCAGCCCGCAGCTCATCCTGAGTTTTATTGCCGAGAAAGTGCTGGGGCTGCCGAAGTCGTATTGAGGGCGGGTGATGATGGCGTCTCCACAGTTCACACCGTCATTCCGGGGCGCGCGCAGCGCGAGCCCGGAATCCATTTCTCCTCTTTCGCATGTTTCGCATGCGGCCCGATGGATGCCGGGCTCGCCGCTGCGCGGCGCCCCGGAATGACGGAGGAGGAAGTAGCGTCATGAGCTTCATCACCGGCGTCGGGCTGACCTCATTCGGCAAGCACGAAGGCTCGTCCTCGCTCGACCTCATGAGCAAGGCGGCGCAGCTTGCGATCTCGGACGCCGGGCTGCAGCGGTCGGAGATCGATGGCATCCTCTGCGGCTACTCCACGGTGTCGCCGCACATCATGCTCGCGACAGTGTTCGCCGAGCATTTCGGCATCCGCCCGTCCTATGCCCATGCCGTGCAGGTCGGCGGCGCCACCGGGCTCGCGATGACCATGCTCGCGCATCATCTGGTCGATGCCGGCGTGGCCAAGCATGTGCTCGTGGTCGGCGGCGAGAACCGGCTGACCGGACAGAGCCGCGACGCCTCGATCCAGGCGCTCGCGCAAGTCGGCCATCCCGATTACGAAGTGCCGCTCGGGCCGACCATTCCCGCCTATTACGGCCTCGTCGCCTCCCGCTACATGCATGAATACGGCCTCACTGAAGAAGACCTCGCCGAATTCGCCATGCTGATGCGCAGGCACGCGCTGACCCATCCCGGCGCGCAATTCCACGACCCGATTACGATCGCTGACGTGATGGCTTCGAAGCCGGTGGCGAAGCCGCTGAAGCTGCTCGATTGCTGCCCCGTTTCCGACGGCGGCGCGGCATTCGTGATCAGCCGCGAGCGGATTGGCGATGTCGGCGTGCGTATCCGCGGCTGTGCGCAGGCCCATACGCATCAGCATGCCACCGCCGCGCCGGCTTTAAGCGAACTCGGTGCCGAGATCGCGATCGCCAAGGCCAAGGCGGCCTCTCACGTTGCGGTCTCCGATGTGCGCTATGCAGCGGTGTACGACAGCTTCACCATCACGCTTGCGATGCTGCTCGAAGATCTCGGTCTGGCAAAGCGCGGCGAGGCTGCCGCGCGCGTGCGTGCCGGTTACTTCAATCAGGACGGCGAGATGCCGCTCAACACCCATGGTGGGCTCTTGAGCTACGGCCATTGCGGTGTCGGCGGCGCGATGGCGCATCTGGTCGAGACGCATCTGCAAATGACTGAGCGAGCCGGAAACCGTCAGGTCCGCGACGCCTCGGTCGCGCTATTGCATGGCGATGGCGGCGTGCTGTCCTCGCATGTCAGCATGTTTCTGGAGCGGGTGCGATGAGCGGAAAGCTTGCGGACTGGACCACGGGCGCGGAATCGATCGTCTATCAATCCTGCGCCGCCTGTGGCGCTGCGCAATATTTCCGCCGCAGCTTTTGCGCCGTCTGCGGCGCACCCGATCCGCAGGAGAAGCGCGCCAGCGGGGCAGGGACAGTGTACGCGACCTCGCTGGTCTGCCGCGCCGCCACGCCCGAGACGCGCGCGCATGTGCCCTACAACATCGTGCTGGTCGACATCGCCGAGGGTTTCCGCATGATGGCGCACGGCGAGAACGATCTTGCGATCGGCGACAAGGTGAACGCGCGCTTTGCGCAGTTCGCCGGGCGATTGGTCCCGTATTTTCAAAAGGTAAAGTGAACGACCGTCGTTATTCCGGCGTCATTGCGAGCGTAGCGAAGCAATCCATTTCGCCACTTGCGGAAGCATGGATTGCTTCGCTGCGCTCGCAATGACGGTTGTTGGTTGGGATATGACGACAGTCACCGCCAATAGAGCACAATGCCGGCGATGACGACCATTGCCGTCACCGCCAGCATTTGCGCAAGCGCCTCCGAGGCCGCCCTCCTGGTGGCTTCCTTCATGCCTGTCTCCCTAGACTTGGGCGTGACTCATCGTGGCGCGGAATCCGCGCAAGCGACGGCCTTTTAGATTGGTACTCTCGGAACACCCCGCGTCGGACATTCGCTCTGATTGAGTCCCCACTCGGCGAATATCGACGGTAGCAAGGTCGGCCAGCATTGCGGCGGCATTTTGACTCGGCTGTGTTGCTCCTGCGTCAAGCGCCAGATAGTGTCTTGGACCTTAACGGAACCCACGCAAAACGCGAAAAAAGAAACGAGACGGAAAGAATGGCCCGCATCGAATACAGCGATCCCGCCAAAGCCAGCGATCGCACCCGCGAAATTCTCGACAAGAACCGCAACGCCAATATCTTCCGCATGATGGCGCATTCGCCAAGCTATTTTGAGCAATATTGCCGGCTCGGCGGCGCGATCCGACACAGAGGCGAGCTTGATCCGATCGTGCGCGAGCTTGCGATCACCCGCACCGGAATCCTGTGCGAAGCGCCATACGAAATCGTCGCGCACAAACGGATCGGCAAGAATGTCGGCGTCACCGACGAACAGAACGAAGCACTGGAGAATTGGCAGTCCGCCACCTGCTTCAACGAAGTACAGCGCGCCGCGCTCGCCTTCACTGATGAGATCGTCAAGCTCAACAAGCCGACGGACGCCACCTTCAACGCGATCGCCTCGAAACTCTCGCCGGCCGCGCTCGTCGAATTGCAGCTCTCAGTCGGCTTCTACATCATGACCTCGAAATTCCTCGAGACGTTCGAGATCGATTTGCAGCCGGTCACGGAAGTGGTGGGCTGAGTCTTAGCTAAGGCCGCGAGCTCCCTTCGCCTCGCCCCGCCTGCGGGGAGAGGCCGGATCGCATCGTCAGATGCGATCCGGGTGAGGGGCTGCCTCCGCGAATACAACTGGCAGCAATGTTCGCGGAGGCAGCCCCTCACCCTAACCCTCTCCCCGCGAAGAGCAGGGAGAGGGAATGAAGAGAGATTACGTCGACGTCAGCAGATCCACCTTCGCGTTCGCGACGATCAGCCGGTCGGCGAGCAGTTGCGCGAGGTTGCGCATGATCCGCTCGCCGGCGCGTGGGTGCTGCTTGCGGAATCGTTCGAAGTCGCGCAGCGGAATCTCCCAGGCGGTCGCGGCCTGGTCCGCCAAGACGTCGGCGGAGCGGACCGGCTCGATCAGCGCCATCTCGCCGAATGCCATGCCGGCGGTGAGCGTCGCCAGGCGGACGCCGTCGGGCAGGGTGACGTGTACGACGCCGCTGCGCAAGAAGAACAGCGAGCGTGCGGAATCGCCGGCGGAGATGATCTTCTCGCCGGAGCGGTAGGTATGGGTCGAGGCGAGTGACGCCAGGTCGGTCAGCTCTTCCACGCTCAATCCGGCCAGCAGCGGCTGCTCGGACAATTCGGTGGTCTCGAAGAAATCGATCGAGCCGCCATAGCGGTAGACGATCTGGTCCTCCGCCCACTCGATCGCGGTATCCAGCAGGTAGAAGTCCCTGATGTTGCCGAGCTTGGCAGTCCATTCGCGCAGCGTCTTCCATTCCGTCGACGTGCGTTTGATTCCGGACAGGATCACGGTGACGCCGAGCGCGGCCAGTTCCTCGAAGGCCTCCGCCACCAGCCGCGCGCCGGCGCGGGTGGTGGAGGTGACCCGGTGCAGGTCGAAGACGACGAATTGCGGCCGCGGCTCCGAGGCCAGCCGCCGCGACACGTAGTCGACGGCGGAAAGCGACAGCGTGCCGACCAGCTCGATGATCCGCACTTCCTCGTGGTGCGCCGCGAGGATGTCGCGCTCCTGCGGGCGGCGGACGCGGCGGGACGGGCTCTTGCCGATATTGTAGTCGGCGATGATGCTGGTGCGCGCATCGTCCCTGCGGTTGAGCATATGCAGGTCGTAATGCGAGGACAGCGCCTCGCACACCTTGATGCCGCGCACGCTGTTGCCGTGCTTGTCGAGCTTGGGCGAATAGCTGCCGAGCCCGAGCCGCGCCGGCAGCGCGGCCAAAATGCCGCCGCCGACGCCGCTCTTGGCGGGGATGCCGACGCGATAGATCCATTCGCCGGCGAAATCGTACATGCCCGACGACGTCATCACCGAGAGCGTGCGCGAGATCGCATACGGCGTCATCACCTGCTTGCCGGTCACCGGATTGATGCCGCGATTGGCAAGCGTTGCCGCCATGATCGCGATATCGCGCGCGGTCACCAGCACGGCGCATTGCCGGAAATAAACATCCAGCACGGAGGCGACATTGTCCTTGATCACGGAATTGGTGCGTAGGAGATAGCCGATCGCCCGATTGCGGTCGCCGGTCGTGCTTTCGGAAAGATAGACGGCCTCGTCGAGCGTGAGCTCGCGTCCGGCAAAGCGGCCGAGCGCCTGCCGGATATAGTCGAAGGCGGCATCGCCCTTGGCCTCATGGATCAACCCGGTGCAGGCGATGGCGCCGGCATTGACCATCGGATTGAACGGATGGTTTTCCGCGTTCAGTCGGATCGAGTTGAAGGGGTCGCCCGATGGCTCGACGCCGATCGCGCTTTCCACCCGCCCTGCGCCCAGCGTGTCCAGCGCCAGCGCGAACACGAAGGGTTTTGACATCGACTGGATGGTGAAGGGCACCTTGGTGTCGCCGACCTCGTAGACGTGGCCGTCCAGGGTGGCGAGGCTGATGCCAAAATGGGCAGGGTCTGCCTTGCCGAGCTCGGGAATGTAATCGGCGACGGCGCCACCGGTCTCAGTGGCGAACTCGTCGTGGCATGACTGCAGGAACCGCAGCAGCGGCGGTCTTGAGCGGGTCCAGGCCGTGGCGCTGGCGGAAGAAGGAGGCGGCTCGGGTTTCATCGCCTCCTTTTGTGCAACGCAATCAGGGAGCGCGCAACTGGTTCGCTAGTAGCGGCTGCCGCCGGACAAGGAGCAGCGCGATCAGGACCGTCGGCACCAGGATGGCAAGGCCGAGCAGCGTCACCTGCATCTGCGACAACGGGTTGATGCCGCCGCCGGGCGTCGCCACCACGAAGCCGCCGATCACGAGCAGCACCCGCAGCGGCCATTCCAGCGCGCCTGCGCGGCTGAGATCGCCGACGAAGGCCTGATACCCCTGGATGCCGCCGCAAATGAACAATGTGCCGAAGGCGGCAAGCGCCATCAGGCCGAGACCGGTGAGATAGGGGCTTGGTCCCTGCAGCACCAGCGCCGGGTTCAACACGAAGAAGAACGGGATGAAATAGATGATGCTGCCGACCCACATCGATTCCCAGCCCGTTTTCATCGCCGGCGATCCCGCGATACCGGCAGCCGCGAAGGAAGCGATCGCGACCGGCGGGGTGATCGACGACAGCATCCCCCAGTAGAAGATGAACATGTGCACTGCCATCCGGTTCAGCCCGAGCTTCTCCAGCGCCGGCGCCACCAGGATGGCGAGGAAGATGTAGCAGGCCGTGGTCGTCAGTCCGAGCCCCAGGATCAGGCTGGTCAAGGCGCACATCGCCAGCAGCAGGAAGGCGTTGTCGCCGGCAAGCGTCAGCAGGTCGTTGGCGAGGCTCGAGACCACGCCGGTCATCGAGAACGCGCCGATCAAAAGCCCGCAGCCGGCGAGAATGCCGACCAGTTCGACGAAGGTGCGGCCATTGACCTCGAGGAATTTCGCGATCGTGGCCCAAGTCCAGCGCGTGTCCTTGGAAAAGACCTGGTTCAGCACCAGCAGCAGCGCGGTGGCGTAGAACGGCGCGTGGCTCTCGCGCTTGAAGTAGAGCAGCATCACGATCAGCAGCGCGATGACGAACACGTAGTACCAGCCGGACTTGAGGGTATCGATCACCCGCGGCAGCTCGGCGCGCGGGATGCCCTTCAGGCCGTGACGCGCGGCATAGGAGTCCACCTGCATGAACAGGCCGATATAATAGAGCGCGGCGGGAATGATCGCAGCGACCGCGACCTCGGCGTAGCTGATGTTGAGGAACTGTGCGATCACGAAGGCCGTGGCGCCCATCACCGGCGGCGCCAGCACCGCGCCGGTCGAGGCGCAGGCCTCGATCGCGCCGGCATAGGAGGCACGAAAGCCGCTGCGCTTCATCACCGGGATGGTCATGGTGCCGGCGGTGAGCACGTTGGAGATGATCGAGCCGGACATCATGCCGAGCAGGCCGCTCGCGAAGATGCAGACCTTCGCCGCCCCGCCGCGGAACGTGCCGCACAGCGCAAAGGCGATGTTGATGAAGAATTTTCCGGCGCCCGTCATCATCAGCGCGGTGCCGAAGACGAGGAAGCCGATCACGGTATCGGCAAAGGCCTGGATCGGAATCCCGAGCAGGCTCTCGCCCGAGAGCACGTGGTAGGCGGTGGCCTGGTCGAAGGTGAGTTCGGAGCCGCGAAACGGCCCGAGCCATTTGGCCTCGGCAAACAGCGGATAGACGGTGAACGGGAACACGCTGAGCAAGAGGCTCCAGCCGCCGGTGCGGCGCAGCGCCTCCATCAGCATCGCCCACATCACGACGCCCGCAATGAGCACGTTGCGCGGCGCGCCGTCGGATTCCCAGCCGTACTGCGCGGCCTTGCGGATGTTGAGCATCAGCCAGATCGCGGCTGCAAACGTCAGCACGAACAGGAGAAGGTCGTACCAGGGAATCCGGTCGAGCGGCGCCGTGCCCGTTCCCGGAAAGATCAGGAAGGTGAACGGCAGCATCAGCGCAATCAGCAGATAGAAATATTCGGTGTTGAGCTGGGTGTAGCCGATCAGGAAGCGCAGCGAGAATTGCTGGTTGATGCAGAGCAGGATGGTGGCCGCGGTCGCGACCACCAGCGCCCAGCGCCAGCCGCCGCGCAAGCTGCGAACGCGCGTGACCTCGGCCTCCTGCATGTTGCCCGCGCCGGCATGGGGATCTTCGAACTCGATCCTCTTCGGCGGCGCGGCCATGGCGCTATCGAGCGGAGAAGCTGACATCAGAAGATCCCCACAATGGCGTTAGCTTGCAGTGGAAGCGCGCGGTTTTATTCAAAGCCGTTCGGCATGTTGGCCTTGGCAAGCGCTGCCGCGCGCGCCTTCATCCAGCCTTCCAGGAACGCCTTCTCATCCGAGGGCGGATTTGACTTGCCATATTCCGCCCAGGCGGCGGTGAGCACGTCCTGGCGCTTGAACAGCGCGTTGTTGTGAGCCTCCTGCTGGTCGCTCCATTGGCCGGCTTCCTTCAGCGCCTTCACCGCGCCGGCATGCACCGGTACGACCCAGTTCTTGGTCTGCCGGTCCGCGGCAAGCCCGCTCGCGCCCGGCGCAGACTCCTTGTAGGCGTCGTAGTTGACGATCATCGCCTTGGTGATGGCGTAGACCTGGTCCGCCGGCACCGACGCGTAGGCGACGAAGATCGGGTAGGGATAGGTGCCGAGCTCGATCGGCTTTTCGGGCGAGATGCCGGCGCCGCAGGTCGCGCGATGCGGGAAGAAGAACGAGCCGACCTTCTGCACCCGTTCCCATCCGGCCTTGTCGTCAGGCGGAAGCGGCGGCCAGATCAGTCCGCGCGGCGAGGTCTCGGCTTCCTTCGCGGGTCCGGTGATGGTGGTGCCGAAGGCAGCGTCGGCGTCGTTGTTGATCAGGCCCTTCCACATCGCGCCGTAGCTTGCGAATTCGACGGCCTTGACGTCGGTCTGCTTGAGACCGCCGAAGGCGAGGATGGCGAGCGAGTTCTGGTTCAGCGCGGGCGAGCCGACCACGAAGCCGACGCGCTTGCCCTTGAGATCCTTGATGTCCTTGACGCCGATATCGGCGGCCACGCCGAGCGAGCCGGCATTGCAGTCGACCGTGGACAACAGGAGTTGCAGCGGCTGCGGTCCCCATTCCTTGGCGCCGAACTCGAACACGCCTTCCTGCGCGAAATAGGTGCCCGATCCCATCGCCGACATCAGCGCGCGCTTGGCGCGCAAGGGCGCCAGCCGCGCCACGTCGTTGCCTGCCGGTAGCACGCGGAGGTCGGTGCCGTACTTGTCCTTCATCATCTTGCCGACGCCGACCGCGATGTTGAATCCCGCGGTTCCCGTGTCGTAGGCGGTCACGCCCATCGTCGGCGGCAGCTTGATGTCTTCGGCGAGTGAAGGTCCGGACGCGAGTAAGGTGACGCCGAGCGCGAGCAGACGACGGATCATGATTCCTCCCTGATGTTTCGCTACGCGAAACTTGTTGTTTGCGAGGATCATTGCATCGCATTGCGATGATGGCAACGGCGCTCCGTTGGCGCGGCATGCCACCATCGTCGCATCACCGGACAGATTGTCGCGGAGCGAACTTTGAATGTGTGTGCGTCAGGTCTCGACGATGGCGACCGCCTGTCCTTCGGCGATCACGTCGTCGATGCTGACGAGGATCGACTTGACCGTGCCGGCGGCGGTCGACGTTACCGGAATCTCCATCTTCATCGCTTCGACCAGCGCGACCTCGTCGCCGTCGGCGATGCTGACACCGGCCGCCACTGGTATAGCGCATACACGGCCGGCCACTTCGGTGATGATCTTGATATCTGGCATTCCACGCTCCCCATCCGTTTCGCGAAACGCATAGCGCTCTGCGAACGGCTTTTGTTGTGGCGGCACATTGCCTGAGGTAGCTTGATCTGCAAGTGGAATTTTATTCCGTGTGGCGGAATGGAGCCAATAACAAATGGGAAGACGCTCGGAGCGGCTTAGGCCGTGTGGACAGTTACCTTATCCAGAGCAGAGTGGCGGCAATGGCGACGACGGCGAAGTAGTTTCGCGCGG
>NZ_JBEGDB010000194.1:0-15584 GCF_043638955.1 Bradyrhizobium sp. 31Argb
GCGCGAAACTACTTCGCCGTCGTCGCCATTGCCGCCACTCTGCTCTGGATAAGGTAACTGTCCACACGGCCTAGTCCGACCCTGCAGGACGCGCTAAATAGAACCAAGCCTATTTTATATGTTCGGTTGTCGAACGATCCATTCGAGGATCTGACATGACGAGTGTCCCTGGAAGCAGCGAAGCCGAAGTGATCGAAAGTCTTCTGCCCCGCTATCAGGCGGAGGGATTTGACGTCTACATAAACCCGTCTCCATCAATCCTTCCGCCCTTTATGCAAGAGTATAGGCCGGACGCCATCGCTCTCAGAAAGGATAAGAAGATCGCAATTGAAGTTGTCGGCTCAAACACAGGCTCCACTCAGAAGATAAAAACGCTGCAATCTCTGTTTGCCGATCGCGATGATTGGGAGCTCAGGGTGTTCTACGCGTCACCCGCAGTGTCCGGCAAATTGCTGGAGATCGCTTCGACTGCCGCAATCAACGAATCGATTCAGCGTGTCGTTGATTTGAGTAATGCCGGCCATTCGCTGGCCGCTCTCGTGATGGCATGGGCGACGCTTGAAGCCATCGGCCGAGCCTTGCTTCCGGATCAATTCCAGCGGCCGCAAACGCCTGCACGTCTCGTAGAGGTACTTGGGTCTGCGGGATATGTTACGCCGGAAGAAGCCGATAGGTTAAGGGCAGCGATTGTGGTCAGGAACGCAATAGTTCACGGTCAACTTGATTCCGAGGTTGGTCCGGAGTTGCTCAACGGCTTCGTTGCTGTCCTGAAGACATTGGCGAAGCTGCTGCCGGCCGAAAACAGATAGTGACCTCGATGCGCGGTCATGCGTTACCGCTACGGCTGGATCGCATCGGCGTTTGCCGTGATACTTTTGCAACGCTGTGGCTTAATCACGCCATGTCTCGTCTGATTTGATCCGCGTCAAATCCTTCACCGTCCCGCTTCTGGTCTGAGAGAGGCAACGCGCGACTTTCCGCGCGGACTTGGCGATGGGAAGACTTGGCGATGGGGAATTTGATGAGGACAAGAACAATTTTGACGGCGTCGCTCGTGCTTGCGGCGGCGTTCGGTGGGGCTGCCATGTCGGCGCAGGCTGCGGATCTGGCGGCGACGCCGGTCTACAAGGCGAAGGCACCGCCGCCGGTGGAGACCTTCAACCCCTGGATGATCCGTCTGCGCGCGCTCGGCGTGTTGCCGGATGCGGGCGGCAGCTCGGTTAACGTCTTCGGCGTTCCGGGCCTGTCGTCACCGAATTCGGGGCTCTCGATTAGCGATCAGGTCATCCCGGAGCTCGACATCACCTATTTCTTCACCGAGAATTTAGCCGCCGAACTCATCCTTGGCGCGACCAGGCATCACATCAGCGGTACCGGGGCGCTCAACGGGCTCGACATCGGTAAGGCCTGGCTGTTGCCGCCGACGCTGACCCTGCAATATCACTTCACCGGGCTTGGCGCGTTCAAGCCGTATATCGGTGCCGGCATCAACTACACCGTGTTCTTCAACCAGTCCGCGGCCAACACGCCGGTCGGCGGTCTTGCGGTGACGGATCTGCACATCAGCAACCAGGTCGGCGCCGCGGTTCAGTTCGGCTTCGACTACATGCTCGACCGCCACTGGGGCCTCAACGTCGACGTGAAGAAGCTGTGGCTGCGGCCGGACTACTCGGCAACTGTCAACAACGCAATTCCAGTCACCGGGCGCGCCAATATCGATCCGTGGCTGGTGGGCGGCGGCGTCGTCTACAAGTTCTGACGCCGCGGGGGACGGCGGCGCCGGGAGCCGGGCTCCGGCGCCGCTGGCCGCCTTGGTGCTGAGCCAGCATGAGATGACGGACCAGATCGAATTGCGCTAGAGCATGATCCGGAAAAGTGGAAACCGATTTTCCCTCGCGACAAACGCGAAGCGTTTGCGCGGAGATCATGCTCAAATTAAGAGATGAGATCATTCCCATCTCAGCGCGCGCCGCGGAAAGCATCACATGGACATCAAGGTTAGGGATTCAAACGGCGCGCTGCTCGCCGAAGGCGATAGCGTCACGCTGATCAAGGACCTGAAGCTGAAAGGCTCGTCCACGGTCTTGAAGCGCGGCACGGTGATCAAGAACATCCACCTCACCGACAACGAGGACGAAATCGAAGGTCGGACCGACAAGATTAAGGGCCTGGTCCTGCGCACGGAGTTCCTGAAAAAGGCGTGAGGGCGGCCATCCGCCGTCATCACCCGCCACCGGGGCGCGGCTGCTGCATCACTCCAACAAAAACGCGGCGGGTTGATCCGCCGCGTTTCGCATGCCTCGTACCGAATGCGAGGCAGCCTTATTCTTCCTGCTCTTCTTTCTTGCCGCCGATCGTCTTCAGCTTGGCGAACACGGCGTCGACGTTGAGGTCGTCGCCCTTTCTCTCGGCGGGCTCGAACTCCGGCTCCTTCCGCGTGGTCTCGGAGGCCGGCAGCAGCGTGGCGCCACCATAGGTGGCGGTGGCTGGCTTCTCCTTGGCGGCGCGCTGCACCTCGAAGTCGAGCTCGATCTGCGAGCACAGGCCGAGCGTCACCGGGTCCATCGGGGTCAGCGTGGAGGTGTTCCAGTGGGTGCGGTCGCGGACGCTGGCGATCGTGGTCTTGGTGGTTCCGACCAACCGCATGATCTGGGCGTCCTTCAGTTCGGGGTGGTTGCGGACCAGCCACAGGATCGCGCTCGGTCGCTCATGGCGGCGCGACACCGGCGTATAGCGCGGGCCCTTGCGCTTGGCGGCGGCCGGCAGCACCACCTTGCTCTCGCCGAGCCTGAGGCGATAGTTGGGGTCCCTTTCGCCCTTTTCGATCTCGTCGCGGCTCAATTGGCCGGTCGAGATCGGGTCCATGCCCTTGATGCCCTGGGCGGCGTCGCCGTCCGCGATGGCGCGGACCTCCAACGGGTGCATCTTGGTGAAATCGGCGACCTGGTCGAAGGTCAGCGCGGTATTATCGAGTAGCCAGACGGCGGTCGCCTTGGGCATCAGAGGTGCGTTGCTCATGGCAAATCTCCTTTGTGCTTCGCCCACCTCTTTGGAGGCGAAACCGGGGGGTCATCAGCGATGACGGGAATTAAGCCCTATATAATCCTTCGGGTACCGGTGGCGCAATGGTTCTGCTAGAGTGCCTTGACACCGTCCGAAACCGAGCCCAAGTCCGGCTAAAGTCCTTACCCAACTGACCGTTCCCTGCCCGCCGGCAAGGGGTGATTCGGTCGCGAGATCGCTCCATGCCAGCCAAACCAGACCTGAGAATCGTGCTTTGTTCGCCACGCGGCTTTTGTGCCGGGGTGGTCCGGGCCATCGACACCGTGGAACGGGCGCTGACGATCTACGGCGCCCCGGTTTATGTCCGGCACGAGATCGTCCACAATAAATATGTCGTGGACGGCCTGAAGAAGAAGGGCGCGATTTTTGTCGAGGAACTGGCCGAAATCCCCGCGAATACCAGCGCACCGGTGGTTTTTTCCGCTCATGGGGTTCCAAAGTCGGTTCCGGCGGATGCGCAGGCACGCCATTTGTTCTCGCTGGACGCCACCTGTCCGCTGGTCACCAAGGTGCACCGGGAAGCCGCGATCCATTTCAAGCGTGGCCGCGAGATCCTCCTGATCGGGCATTCCCACCACCCGGAGGTGGTCGGCACGCTCGGCCAGTTGCCTGCGGGCGCCGTGACCCTGATCGAGACCGCCGAGGACGCCAAGACCTTCACCCCGAAGGATCCCAACAACCTCGCCTTTGTGACCCAGACCACGCTGTCGATCGACGATACCGCCGAGATCGTCGCGCTGCTCAAGGAGCGCTTCCCGAACGTCAACGGGCCGCACAAGGAAGACATCTGCTATGCCACCACCAACCGCCAGCTCGCGGTGAAGAAGGTGGCTCCGGTGGTCGATGCGCTGATCGTGGTCGGCGCGCCGAACTCCTCCAACTCGCAGCGCCTGCGCGAGGTCGCCGAGCGCGAGGGCTGCCCGATCGCGGTGCTGGCGCAGCGTGCCAGCGACATCGACTGGGATCGCTTTGAGGGCATCAGCAGCCTCGGCATCACGGCCGGCGCCTCCGCGCCGGAAGTGATCGTCGAAGAGATCATGGACGCGTTCGCCGAGCGCTTTGAATTGCATGTCGAGACCGTCTCGGCCGCGGAAGAAAACGAGTTCTTCCCGCTGCCGCGCTCGCTGCGTCCTGAAGCCGCCGCCGAGTAGTCGTTTATGGCGGTCTACACCGACGTCGCCGCCGAAGAGCTAGCGGAATTCCTTAGAGGTTACGACATCGGCGATCTCCTCTCCTACAAGGGGATCGCCGAGGGCGTCGAGAACTCGAACTTCCTGCTGCACACGAGCTGCGGCTCGTTCATCCTGACGCTCTACGAGAAGCGCGTGGCGGAGGATGACCTTCCGTATTTCCTGTCGCTGATGGCGCATCTCGCCGAGCGCGGCGTGAGCTGCCCGCAGCCGGCGCGAAACCGCAACGGTGAGGTCTATAGCCGGCTCGCGGGGCGGCCGGCGGCGGTCATCAATTTCCTCGAAGGCATGTGGCCGCGGCGGCCGAATGTCGGACATTGCGGTGCCGTCGGCGAGGCGCTGGCGAAGATGCATCTTGCCGGGCTCGATTTCCCGATGTTCCGGCAGAACCCGCTCTCGGTTGCCGGCTGGCGGCCGCTGTTCGATCTTGCCGGCTCGCGCGCCGACAGCGTGCAGGCGGGCCTGCGCGATTTCGTCGAGCGCGAGCTTGGCTATCTCGAGGCGAATTGGCCTACCGATCTGCCGGTCGGCGTCATCCATGCCGATCTGTTTCCGGACAACGTGTTCTTCCTCGGCGACAAACTGTCGGGGCTGATCGACTTCCCGTTCTCCTGCAACGACATCCTGGCTTATGACGTGGCGATCTGCCTCAATGCCTGGTGCTTCGAGCCGGACCATTCCTTCAACGCGACGAAAGCGCGCGCGCTCCTCAATGCATATGGCCGGGCGCGGCCGTTGTCGGAAGGAGAGCAGGCGGCGCTGCCGCTGCTCGCGCGCGGCGCCGCGCTGCGCTTCCTGCTGACGCGTTTGGTCGATTTCCTCAACGTGCCGCCAGGTGCGCTGGTGAAGCCCAAGGACCCGCTGGAATATGTGCGCAAGCTGCGCTTCCAGCAGAGCGTGAAGACGCTCAGCGACTACGGCGTGACGCAGGCGGGGTGCGTGGCGTGAGCGAAAAGCCGCATGTGACTGTTTTCACCGATGGCGCCTGCTCGGGCAATCCCGGCCCGGGCGGCTGGGGCGCAATCCTGAAATTCGGCGACGTCGAGAAGGAATTGAAGGGCGGCGAGGCCCACACCACCAACAACCGCATGGAATTGATGGCGGCGATTTCGGCGCTGGAGGCGCTGAAGAAGCCCTGCGTGGTCGATCTCACCACCGACAGCCAATATGTCCGCCAGGGCATCACCGGCTGGATCTTCGGCTGGAAGAAGAACGGCTGGCGCACCGCCGACAAGAAGCCGGTGAAGAATGTCGAGCTATGGCAGCGGCTCGATGCCGCGCTGAAGCCGCACGAGGTGCGCTGGCACTGGATCAAGGGCCACGCCGGCCACGCCGAAAACGAGCGCGCCGACCAGCTCGCCCGCGAAGGCGTCGCCATGGCGCGGCTGAAGGAAAAAGTCGGCGGTTCGTAGTTGGTAGGGTGGGCAAAGCGCAGCGTGCCCACCATCCACGTTCGGTGCAAAAAACGGTGGGCACGCTTCGCTTTGCCCACCCTACGGCCTCTCCGTCGTCGTCCGTCATTGCGAGCGAAGCGAAGCAATCCATTTCGCCGCTTGCTGAGGCGTGGATTGCTTCGTCGCTACGCTCCTCGCAATGACGGGGGGAAGCTTAGAGCTGCGCCAGCAGCGTGTCGCCGCCGGAGACCTCGACCTTGCCCGGGGCGGGTTCGAGGTTGAGCTTCTTCACCACGCCGTCCTCGACCAGCATCGAATAGCGCTTGGAGCGGATGCCGAGCCCGTTGCCGGAGGCATCGAGCTCCATGCCGATCGCCTTGGTGAAATCGGCGTTGCCGTCGGCGAGGAACAGCGCCTCGTCGCGCTGGTCGGTGTCGCGCTTCCAGGCGTTCATGACGAAGGCATCGTTGACCGAGACGATCGCGATGGTGTCGACGCCCTTGTCCTTGATGGCGTAGGCGTTGAGGAAGATGCTCGGCAGATGCATCTTGTGGCAGGTGCCGGTGTAGGCGCCGGGCACGGCGAACAGCGCCACCTTCTTGCCCTTGAAGACATCATCGGTGGTCCGCACCTGCGGACCTTCGTCGGTCATCACGCGAAACTTGGCATCCGGCAGCTTGCCGCCAACTTGGATCGTCATCGTCCAGTCTCCCTGAATGAGCTGATGTTTTGTAGACCGTGCAGCTTGCGGGCACAATATTCGCGAGCGTCAAAACCGCAACGGCCGCGCGCCTTCACCGTTCCGTCATCATCCGGAAAATCCGCCTTCGTCCAGGAAGGCCTGCTCTTCGGGCGTGGTCGCGCGCCGCAGGATGCGGTTGCGGTGAGGAAAGCGGCCGAACCGCCGGATGATATCGGCGTGCCCCTCCGCATATTCGAGCTGCTCCGTATTGCCGATGTTCCGGAACAGCTCGATGCAGCGGATCTGGTCGGGCAGATGCTCCGAATGCATGAAGGGCATGTAGAGGAATTCGAGCAGGTCGGGGTCGATCCGCGCATCCACCCCGCGGTCGATGGCCCGATGCGCCACCTCCCGCGCCAGCGCGTCGCTTGAATAGGTCAGCGCGTCGCCGCGGAACATGTTGCGGGGAAACTGATCGAGCATGATGACCAGCGCCAGCGCGCCGTCGTCGATCGTCTCCCATGACGACAACTCGCCGCCCGCCGCCTTCCGCCAGAGCTCGAGATAGCGGTCGCGTATTTCCGCATCGAACGCATCGTCGCCCGCGTACCAGCGATCGGGGCCGGCCGCGCGCCAGAACGCCAGGATCTCGCCCGGCGTGACATCGCGAACGTCAATCATGGTCCGAACGTCCGCTGGCGCGCGAATTCAGGCCGCAGCCGCCGGCTTCTTCTCGTCGCGCAATTCGCGGCGCAGGATCTTTCCGACATTGGTCTTCGGCAGCTCGGTCCTGAACTCGATCTGCTTCGGCACCTTGTAGTTGGTGAGCTGGGTGCCGCAGAACTTGATGATCTCCTCGGCGGTGAGGCTCGGGTCCTTGCGGACGATGAAGGCTTTGACCGCCTCGCTGGTCTTGACGTCGGACACACCGATCACGGCGCATTCGAGCACGCCCGGATGGCTCGCGATCACTTCCTCGATCTCGTTCGGATAGACGTTGAAGCCGGAGACGAGGATCATGTCCTTCTTGCGGTCGACGATCTTGGTGTAGCCGTTCTCGTCCATCACCCCGATGTCGCCGGTGCGGAAATAGCCGTCCGCAGTCATCACCCGCGCGGTCTCGTCCGGCCGGTTCCAGTAGCCCGACATCACCTGCGGACCCTTGGCGCAGATCTCGCCGGCCTGTCCGAGCGGCAGTTCATTGCCGTCATCGTCGCGGATCGAGAGATAAGTCGAAGGCACGGGCAGGCCGATCGAGCCGGAGAACTTGTCGGTGTCGGCGGGGTTGCAGGTCAGCGTCGGCGAGGTCTCGGACAAGCCGTAGCCTTCCGACAGCGCGCAGCCGGTCACCGCCAGCCATTTCTCGGCCACCGGCTTTTGCGTCGCCATGCCGCCGCCGAAGGAGGTCTTCAGCTTGGAGAAGTCGAGCTTGTCGAAGCCGGGCGTATTCAACAGGCCGTTGTAGAGCGTGTTGACGGCGGGAAAGCTGTTGATCTGGTATTTCGCGAGCTCCTTGACGAAGCCGGGCAGATCGCGCGGGTTCGGGATCAGGAGGTTGACGCCGCCGGCGCGCACCGCCAGCAGATAGCAGGCGGTCAGCGCGAAGATGTGGTAGAGCGGCAGCGCGCAGACGATGAAGAGCTGGTCGACATGCGGCGGCTTCTTGATCGCCGGCTGCAGCCAGGCGTCGTTCTGCAGCACGTTGGCGACGATGTTGCGGTGGAGCAGGGTGGCTCCCTTGGAGACGCCGGTGGTGCCGCCGGTATATTGCAGGAAGGCGACGTCATCGGGCGTGATCCTGGGCCGGTTGAGCTTCATGCCCCGGCCTGCGGCGACAGCAGTGTTGAATGCGACGGCGCGCGGGATCGAGAACGGCGGCACCATCTTCTTCACCCGGCGCACCACCAGATTGACGATCACGCCCTTGAAGCCAAGCAGGTCGCCCATGCTGCCGACGATGACGTGCTTGACCGAGGTCTTGCCCAGCACCTGCTGCACGGTGGCAGCGAAATTCTCCAGAACGATGATGGCTTCTGCGCCGGAATCCTTGAGCTGGTGCTCGAGCTCGCGCGGGGTGTAGAGCGGGTTGACGTTGACGGCGGCGTATCCGGCACGCAGCACGGCGGCGGTCGAGATCGGATATTGCAGCACGTTCGGCATCATCAGCGCGACGCGCGCGCCCTTTTGCAGGCCGAGGCTCTGCAGATAGGCGCCGAGCGCGGTCGACATCTCGTCGAGCTCGCGATAGGTGATCGCCTTGTCCATGCAGATGAAGGCCTTGCGGTCGGCGAACTTCGCAAAGCTCTCCTCGAGCAGCTCAACCAGCGATGAGTATTGCGTGACGTCGATGTCGGCGGGCACGCCGGCCGGGTAGTACTTGAGCCAGATGCGCTCCATGGAAATCCCCTCTCCTCGTCCCCGGACCGTGGCCCGGACTGCCTTCTTTTTGGCAGTATTGGGCTAGCCGGCGGCCGATGGCAAGCCGCCCGCGCCCGTTCGACGCATCAGCAAATCGGGGGATGTTGCGGCGCGGTTAACTGGCCGGCTTGCCGTCGTTCTTCGGCTTGGCCGCCGCCTTCGGCTTCGCCGGCTTGGCGGCTGGCTTGTCGCCCGCGGTGGCAGCCGGCTTCTCCGAAGGCTTTGCCGCCGCGCCATCCGACTTGGCATTGGCCGACTTGGCATTGGCATGGTGGACGGCGGCAGGCTTCGCCGCTGGCTTGGCTTCCGGCTTGGCGGCTTGCTTGGTATCCGCCTTCGTATCTGCCTTGGCCTGCTTTGCAGCCGGCTTGGCGTCGGACTTGCCATCTGATTTCGCGTCCGCAGACGCGTCCGGCTTCTTGGCCGCGACATGCGTCTTCTTCTTGCGCGGCTTTGGCGTGTCCTTCTCGGTGTCCGCCGCGACCGCGGCGATCAAAGCCGCACCCGTCCGGGTCGGGCCGGTATAGACCACGACCGGCTCGGACGGCTCCGCCGGCTGCGCCAGCAAGTCGGCGGGCTTGAAGATCGGCGGCGGCAGGTTGGCGGCGAAGAAGGTCGCGCCGGTCTCGCCGCTGCTGCTGCTGGTGCTGGCGACGGTGTCCTCGTCCTCATCACTTGCGGGCCGCTTGCGCTTGGGGCCGCACATCTCATCGCGCAGGTTCGGCGGCGTAGCGTCGATCGGCGCCAGACTCTCGACTGTGCCCAACGAAGGGCGGAGCCAGGACAGGTTGTTATTGGCAAAACCGCGATCGAGCAGTTGCGCCGCGCGCACCGCGCGCATCCGGCCCGACGAGGCGCCGAGCACCACCGCGATCAGCCGCTTGCCGTCGCGCGTCGCCGACGCCACGAGGTTGTAGCCGGAGGCGCAGATAAAGCCGGTCTTGAAACCGTCGGCGCCGGGATAGCGGCCGATCAGGCGGTTGAAGTTCTGCGTGGTCCGGCGGCCGAAGCGGATCGAGGGGATGTGCACGAAATATTCGTATTCGGGAAGATCGCGGATGATGGCGCGGGCGAGGATCGCAAGGTCACGTGCGGAGGTGATCTGGCCGTCCGCGGGCAGCCCGTTCGGATTGACGTAGCTCGTCTGCGTCATGCCGAGCTTCTGCGCGGTCTCGTTCATCATCGCGGAGAAGCCGTCGATCGATCCGCCGACGCCTTCGGCGAGCACGACCGCCATGTCGTTGGCCGACTTCACCAGCATCATCTTCAGCGCATTGTCGACGGTGACCTGCGTGCCCGGACGGAAACCCATCTTCGACGGCGACTGCGAGGCCGCCGTCGGCGAGACCGTGAGCAGCGTGTCGAGCGAGATGCGGCCGTCCTTCACCGCCTTCAACGACACATAGGCTGTCATCAGCTTGGTGACCGATGCGGGATACCAAGGCATGGTCGCGTTGTCGGCCTGCAGCACCTTTCCGCTATCGGCTTCCACCACCAGCAGCGCCTCCGCCTTGGTCGCGCGCGGCGCAAGCGCGAGGGCCGCGGCGGCGACGAAGAGGAGAAGCGATCGGCGAAGCAGCGGGCGAAGAAGGTGCACTATCCTGGTCCGGTCCTGATTGAAGACCCGCCTTGAACAAACGCCTTGGCCAAGGTGGGCTTTCAGATGTGACGTTCCGGTTTCAAGCGTGTCCGGCGCCGGCCAATTTTGCGGCGGTGCAAACCCTATACCGGGTCGCTTTTGGAGAACAGAGGCCGGGTTATTTAATCGTGGACGAAATCGGCCGAATTTCGACAATTCCGCGGCCGGTGAAGCGCGGCCTATTCCGCCTGCAGGCTTGCTCGCGCGTTCTCCTGGACCATGAATTGGGCCCGCGCGAGATCGGCAAAACGGCCGCCTTTTGCGACGAGTTCATCGAAAGTTCCGCTTTCGATCACCCTGCCGTTGTCGAACATCAGGATGCGGGTGGCGTGGCGGATGGTGGAGAGGCGATGCGCGATCACGAAGGTGGTGCGGCCTTTCATCACTTCATCGAGAGCGGCGTTGACCTTGGCCTCGGTGACGGCATCCAGCGCGCTGGTGGCCTCGTCCAGGATCAGGATCGGCGGGTCCTTGAGCAGCGCGCGGGCGATCGACAGGCGCTGCCGCTCGCCGCCCGACAGCATGCGGCCGCGCTCGCCGGCATGGGTGTCGAATCCCTTCTCGCTGCGCTCGATGAATTCCAGCGCCTGCGCCCGCGCCGCGGCCGTGCGAAGTTCCTCGTCGGTGGCATCAGGTTTGCCGACGCGCAGGTTCTCGGCGAGCGAGCGGTTGAACAACAGCGCCTCCTGGAACACCACGCCGATGTTCCTGCGCAGCGCGGTCAGCTTCAGCGCGCGGATATCCATGCCGTCGATCTTGATGATGCCCGACTGCGGATCGAAGGCGCGGTGCAGCAGCGCGATCGCGGTCGACTTGCCGGCGCCGGTCGAGCCGACCAGCGCGATGGTCTGGCCAGGCAGCGCGGTGAAGGTCAGATCCTCCACCGCCGGACGCTTGCCGTCGTAGGAGAAGGAGACGTCGTTGAATTCGATGAGGCCCGACAGCCGGCCTGCATCCATCGCGCCGGGACGGTCGCGCACCGCCGGCACCGCGTCCAGCACGTTGAAAAATTCCTTCAAGCGCGGCGCTTCCATGAACACGTTGTTGATGAAGCCCACCACCTGCTCGAGCTTCTGGATCAGCATGGTCGCGAAGGAGACGAACATCACGATCTCGCCGACCGAAGTCAGTCCTTGCTGGTTCAGCACGATGCCGACCGTGAAGATCGCAAGCACGGTGATGGTGGTGGAGGCACGGGTGATCACGGTCACCAGCGCCCACCATGACAGCACAGGCATCTGCGCAGCGAGCAGCTTGTCGGCGACGAAGCGCAGGCCTTGCACCTCGGAGTCGATGCGGACGAAGCTCTGCACCAGCGCCACATTGCCGAGCGCGTCGGAGGCGCGCGCGGAGAGATCGCTGTAGTGCTCCTCGACCTCGCTCTGCATGCCGTAGGTCTTGCGTACCACCAGCGTGGTCAGCACGGTGAAGACGACGCAGAGCGCGAACAGGAGGATCGCGAGTCGCCAGTTGATGTAGAGCGAGAGCGGCAACAGCACGACCAGCGACAGGATCGCGGCAAAATGCTCGCGGAAGAAGCCGAGCCAGAGCCGCCACAGCGCGTCCGTGCCGTTCAGCATCACTTTCATCAGCCGTCCCGAATGGGTGCCGGTGTGAAAGGTCAATGGCAGTTGCAGGATGTGCTCGAAATAATCGGTCAGAACCGCCTGCCGCTGGCGATGCGCGAGCCGGTCGGCATGCAGCGCCACGATGGCACTACACCCGATCGTGAACAGGCCGAACGCGACCCAGGCCGCGAGCAGCGGCCATGGCGAGGTGGATGCGATCAGCCCGGTGACCGGCTTGCCCGAAAGCACGTCGACGATCTTGCCGAACAGCACCGGCTCGGCGAATTGCGCGCAGGCGAGCAAGAGATTGGCGCCGGCCAGGATCCAGCCGAGCCGCGCCTCCTTGCCGAGCAATTCGAGCACGCGAACATAAAGACGAAGCAGCGACATGCCGCCATTCTAATCCGGGATCGCGGGCAAGAACCAGAGCGCGATGCTCTTTCCCGCCGTTTCTCCACGTCATTGCGAGCGGAGCGAAGCAATCCATATCTCCGCTTGCGGAGGCGTGGATTGCTTCGTCGCTGTCGCTCCTCGCAATGACGGGCGCGGCGCTACTCTTGCTCAATTCACCACGCGCGCGTCGGCCGGCGGCAGGAATGCGTCATCGAAAATATCCGCCGCGGTCGGCCGCTTCTGGAATTTGAAATCCTCCGCGATCTGGTCGATCGACCGCTCGAACCTGACCGTATCGATGCCGCCGAGGCCGTGCTGCTTCACTTCCGCGGTGAGGATGTTGTCGCCGATGATGGCGCGCAGCCGCTCGGATTCCAGTTCGCGTGAGCCGGCATCCATGCGGCTCACCACTTCGGTGACCGCTTGTGCGGGTTCCTTGATCGCAAGATGTGTTCCCGTGATCACCGCCCGCACAAAGCCCTTCACGGCCTCGGGCTTGGCGGCTGCCAAGTTCGGGTTGACGATCAGCGCGGCGCCATAGGCCTCGCAGCCGTAGTCGGCGAAGCGCAGCACTGCGAGATCGTCCGCCGGCACGCCGCGATCGCGCAGGTTGATCGCCGACAGATAGGAGAAGCCGGTGACCGCGTCGACCTGTCCCGCCGACAGCATCGGCTCGCGGACCGCGGCGCTGATGCTGTTCTGCTTCACGCTTTGCGGCTTGATGCCGTTCTGCCTGGCGACCGCGGGCCACAGCCGGATCGAGAGATCGCCTTCGGCGACGCCGAGATTCTTGCCCTCGATATCGGAGAGCGCACGGATGCCGCGGCTCCTGCGCGCGATGATGGCGTAGGGCGCGTGGTTGAACAGCACGAAGATCGCCTTGACCGGTGCGGCGCCATTCCGGTCGCGCGCGCGGATCAGCGTGTTGATGTCGACCAGCGCGAAATCGCTCATCCCCGCGCTGACGCGCCCGATCGCGTCCTGCGATCCGCCCGCGATGTTGGTGGTGACCGCAAGCCCCTCCGCGCCGAACGATCCGCCGACGCCTGCCATCACGAAGGGCGACACCGCCGCGTCGATCGGGCGGTCGAGCGTAAGCTGGATCGTGATCGGCTGCTTGGCGGCGCCTGCGCTCTGTGCGCGGCTTGCGCGAGAGCACAGGCTGGCGCCGAGGCCGATCGCAAGGCCCAGGAAATCGCGGCGGGTGGAGGTCAGGGTTACGCGCATGATGACGTCAGGAGACGCGAGACAATCTGTCGCGCTGGGTATATCTGTTTCGTGACACCGAACGCGCGTTTTCGCCCGTTCAACGGTGCCATTCTGCCGTTTCTAACCTGAATGCTTGATGACTGCCACGATTTCGCCAGGGATCGTTCAGCCTGCGTTTGGTTTGGGGAACTTAGGATCGCACCCGTGGTTGGCTATGAGTGGCCCGACGGGCCGAGCTTCCACGGAGGACTACTCAGATGTTTGCGCGAAAAGGTGTGTTTTCATCGATCGGCCGCGCAGCCGCACTGGCTACCGTCGCGGCGGTCGCGCTGACGGCGGTCGAGCCGTCGATGGCCTATGCGGGCTCGGCCCCGAAGGCCAAGGAGGTCACGGCGCAGACCGGCACCAGCGACGTCACCGATATCAGCGCCCGCCGGCGATATTATCGCGGTGGCGGTGGCGGCGCGGCTGCTGCGGCAGCCTTTGCCGGCATCGTCGGCGCGGGGCTTGCGATCGCCGCCGCCCAGAACCGCCGCGATTACTATGATTCCTACGGCTACTATGGTGGCGGCCCGGTCTATTACGGTGGCCCGGCCTATTATGGCGGCGGCCCGTATTACTACGGCGGCGGCTATGGCCGCGGCGTGCCGTACTATCGCGGTCACCCGCTCGCGAGCTGGTAAACGCGATTTTGATCGAGATGAGGCCACCGGCCCGCGCGGCCGGTGGATTTTTTTCGCCCATTGGCCAGCATGTTAACACGCTGGCCAGAGGTTTGAATTAGGCTTGAGGAATGAGTGATTCGCTCGATCGGCTCTATCAGGCGGTTCTCGCGGCCCGGCATCTTGATCCGGCGACGTCGCGCACCGCCCGATTGTTTCAGCGCGGGCCGTCAAAAATGGCCAAGAAGCTGGCCGAGGAAGCGATCGAGGTCGTGATCGACGCCCTCAGCGGCAAGACCGACGCCGTGGTGCGCGAGAGCGCCGACCTTCTCTATAACCTGACTGTTTTGTGGGCAGCCGCCGGGGTGAAGCCGGAGGATGTCTGGAAAGAGATGGAACGGCGCGAGCATTTACTCGGAATCGCCGAAAAACTGCCGAAGACCGGAGCCAGACTGGCCAAGCCGTCGGCCGAGCCGGTCGTGCGGCGGCGAATTGTCGCGCTCGAAAGCAGCCTGCGGAAGCGGCGCTGACCCGCCAACAATCCTCTTTTGCCGGCATGGACAAATGCGCTCCATGATGGTTGATCGCGCCCATGCTGAAACGGATCTACGACTGGTGCATCGACGCCGCCGACAAACCCTACGCGCTGTGGATTTTGGCCGCCGTCGCCTTCGCTGAGAGCTCATTCTTCCCGGTTCCGCCCGACATCATGCTGCTGCCGATGTCGCTGGCGCAGCCGAGGCGCGCCTGGTGGTTCGCCACCGTCTGCACGATCGCGTCGGTCGCCGGCGGCGTGCTCGGCTACGCCATCGGCGCGCTGCTCTATGACTCGGTCGGCCATTGGCTGATCACCATCTACGGCCTCGGCGACAAGGTGGACGCCTTCCGCGCCTCCTATGCCGAATGGGGTGCGGTGATCATCCTGCTCAAGGGCCTGACCCCGATCCCCTATAAGCTCGTCACCATCACCTCGGGCTTCGCCGGCTATAACATCTGGCTGTTCATCCTGTGCTCCATCGTCGCGCGCGGCGGCCGCTTCTTCATTGTCGCGGTCCTGCTCAACCGCTACGGCGACTTCATCCGCAAGGAATTGGAGAAGCGGCTGGGCTTCTGGGTCGCAATCGGCGCGATCGTGCTGGTGCTCGGCTTCTACATCGCCTTCAAGCTGGTTTAGCGCACGCGAGAACTCTCTCCCCTCATGGTGAGGAGGCGCGAAGCGCCGTCTCGAACCACGAGGCCCAATCGAGCCCGTGGCCCATCCCTCGAGACGCGCGCTAAGCGTGCTCCTCGGGATGAGCGACTATCTGGATTGTCAAGTTGCATTGGCGTAAGCGGCACGCGCCTCGCGTGCTTTGGCGTTGAGGCG
>NZ_JBEGDB010000195.1:0-15563 GCF_043638955.1 Bradyrhizobium sp. 31Argb
CTTCCTCCTAAAAGAAAGCCTTGAATCACGTTCAATCTGATTTGAGAATCCCAAGAGTCCACACGGCCTAGCGCTTCAATTAAGACGCGCCGGACGGTCGTCGTGGTCGGCGTCAGTGACGCCCGGATAGCTCGGCGACGGAGTTGGCGACGTCGAGGCCCCGGCTGGCACAGCCGCCTGCGCCTCCGCGGCGCGCGCGTGGTCGCGATACGTCTTCCAGCCCCATGGCAGGCTGATCAGGTACAGCACCGAGCCCGCGGAGAGGATGTGCCAGGGATAGCTGACCAACAGCGCGATGAAGAACACCACCGAGACGAACACCGGCAACAGCATTTCCGGCGGCACCCGCATGCGCATCGTCTTGCCGGAAAACACCGGCAGGCGCGACACCATCAGGAACGCGATCAGGAGCGTGTAGAAGGCCGTCAGCATCGTCGGCGGCGTAGTGATGCCCAGGAAGCCCAGATAGACCGGCAGCAACACCGTGATGGCGCCAGCCGGCGCCGGCACGCCGGTGAAATAGTTTGCCGCGAACGCCGGCTTGTTTGGATCGTCGATCGAGGCGTTGAAGCGGGCGAGCCGCAGCCCGCCACTGATCGCGAACACCATGGCCGCGATCCAGCCGCCATTGCCCAATTCGTGCAGTTGCCAGAAATAGAGAATCAGGCCCGGCGCCACGCCGAAATTGACGAAATCCGCGAGGCTGTCGAGCTCGGCGCCGAATTTCGACTGGCCCTTGATCAGGCGCGCAATGCGCCCGTCGATGCCATCGAGCGCTGCGGCAAACACGATCGCCGCGACCGCAAGCTCCATCCGCCCTTCGGTCGACAGGCGGATCGCGGTCAGGCCGGCGCAGATCGCGAGCAGTGTGATGACATTGGGCACCAGCAACCGGACCGGAATCTGGCGAAACCGCCGGCGGCGCAGTTCCGGATGTTTGGAATCGATCTGCATCATGGCTCGCGACTATATAGCAAGCGCCGGCCCCCTCCGCCATTCCAGCGGCAAGGCGCCGCAATTGGCGGTGCCGATGGTTAATCGGCCCGGTAGGTCCACCCCGGCTCGGGGGTGCGGAAATCGGCTAGGACGGTCTCGCCGGCGATCGCCGTCTGGCCCTCGGAAACCAGCGGCTTGGTGCCTTCGGGCAGGTAGACATCGAGCCGCGAGCCGAACCGGATCAGGCCGAACCGTTCGCCGGCGCCGATCGACTGGCCTTCGCGCACGAAGGAGGCGATCCGCCGCGCCACCAAGCCCGCGATCTGGACCACGCCGATGCGGCCGTTGGGCGTCGAGATCACGAGCGAGTTGCGCTCATTGTCCTCGCTGGCCTTGTCGAGCTCCGCATTGATAAAGGCGCCCGGCCGGTAGGCGATGCGGTCGATCCGCCCCGCGACCGGGCTGCGGTTCACGTGGCAGTTGAACACGCTCATGAAGATCGAGACCCGGGTCAGCGCCTTATCGCCCAGTCCGAGTTCGGCCGGCGGCAGGGCTTGGGTGATCATCGAGACGCGCCCGTCGGCGGGCGCCACCACGAGCCCGTCCCGCACCGGCGTCACCCGCACCGGATCGCGGAAGAACAGCGCGCACCAGATCGTCAGCACGGTCCCGATCCAGCCCAGCGGCGTCCAGATCCAGAACAGGATCAGGCTCGCCAGCGCGAAGCCGCCGATGAACGGATAGCCCTCGGGATGGATGGGCGGAATCTGCGCGCGTATGGAATTGGCGATCGACATCGAATCTCACTCGGTTTCCCAGTCCTAGAGCATGATCCGGAAAAGAGGAAACCGGTTTTCCGAAAAGATCATGCTCAAGCAATCAAACAAAGAGATGAGAGCATGATCCGATTCCGTCTCATCGGATCATGCTGCAGACGCAGATGGAGCCTATTCCGCAGCCGTCGGCAAGGTTTTCTCGACCGGATCAGGCTCGGGTTCGTCGACCGGCGGCGGCTCGCGGTTCGGCGCCTCGCTGCCGTCGTCGACCATCGCCAGCTTCTCCCGCGCCTCCTCGGCCTCGCGCTGCCGGTTCCACATACTGGCATAAAGCCCGCCTTGCGCCAAAAGCCGGGGATGGGTTCCGCGCTCGGCGATGCGGCCCTGGTCCAGGACGATGATCTCGTCGGCACCGACGATGGTCGAAAGCCGGTGCGCGATCACCAGCGAGGTGCGGTTGCGCGAGACGCGCTCGAGCGCGGCCTGGATCTCGTGCTCGGTGTGGCTGTCGAGCGCCGATGTCGCCTCGTCCAGCACCAGGATTGGCGGCGCCTTCAGCACCGTACGCGCAATCGCCACCCGCTGCTTCTCGCCGCCCGACAGCTTCAGGCCGCGCTCGCCGACCTGGGTCTCGTACCCCTTGGGCGACATCCGGATGAAAGCGTCGATCTGCGCGAGCTTCGCCGCCTCTTCCACCTCGGCATCATCAGCATCCCAACGGCCGTAGCGGATGTTGTAGCGTATGGTGTCGTTGAACAGCACGGTGTCCTGCGGCACCATGCCGATCGAGGCGCGCAGCGAGGCTTGCGTGACGTTGCGGATGTCCTGGCCGTCGATCAGGATCCTGCCGCCGGAGACGTCGTAGAGGCGGAACAACAGCCGCGAGATCGTAGACTTGCCGGCGCCGGAGGGGCCGACGATCGCGACCGTCTTGCCGGCCGGCACCTCGAAGGAGAGGCTTTTCAGGATCGGCCGGTCCGGCTCATAGGCGAAGCGCACATCCTCGAACCGCACGCTGCCGGCCGTCACCGCCAGCGGTTTGGCATCGGGCGCATCCTTGATCTCCGCTTTGCGCGCCAGCACGCCGAACATCTTCTCGATGTCGATGATCGCCTGCTTGATCTCGCGATAGACCATGCCCATGAAGTTGAGCGGCTGGTAGAGCTGGATCATCATGGCGTTGACCAGCACGAAATCGCCCACCGTGTTGCTGCCATTGCGGATGCCGATCGCGCACAGCAGCATGATCGCCGTCAGGCCGGCGGTGAAGATGATCGCCTGCCCGGTGTTGAGGATCGCGAGCGACGTATAGGTCTTGGTGCTGGCGTGCTCGTAGCGCGCCATCGAGCGGTCGTAGCGCTCGGCCTCGCGCGCCTCGGCGCCGAAATATTTCACGGTCTCGTAGTTGAGCAGCGAGTCGATCGCCTTGGTGTTCGCTTCCGTGTCGGAGTCGTTCATCTTGCGGCGGATCTCGATCCGCCACTCGGTCGCGATATAGGTGTAGTACATGAACGCCGCGACGGTGATCACGACGACGCCGACATAGCGCCAGTCGAACTGCCAAAGCAGCACGGCCGTCAGCAGCGCAACCTCGACCACGGTCGGGATCAATTGCAGGATCACCATCCGCACGATGGTCTCGATGCCGGTGCGGCCGCGTTCGAGGATGCGCGTCAGTCCGCCGGTCTTGCGTTCCAGGTGAAAGCGCAGCGACAATTCGTGCATGTGCACGAAAGTGAGATAGGCGAGCCGCCGCACCGCATGCATGGCGACGCGGGCAAAGATGCCGTCGCGCCATTGCGTCAGCACCGCCATCAGGACACGCACCGCGCCATAGCTCGCCGTCATCAGGAGCGGCGAAGCGATCAGCCACATCGTCCAGTTCGACGATTGCACCGGTGCGCTGGGCGTGCCGTTCAGCGCGTCGATCGCCCATTTGAAGGTGAAGGGCACTGACAGCGTCGCGAGCTTGGCGAGGAGCAGAAGCACCATCGACCACGCTACGCGCATCTTCAGATCAGCGCGGTCGCCAGGCCAGATGTAGGGCCACAGATGCGCAAGCGTGCCGAGCAGGGTCGCCTTCTCGGCGCTGCTTGCATCGGCAGATGACATATCGTTCAGGCGCAGTTGGGGTTGGGACGACATTAACCCATCGCCGCCGTCAGGACGGCGCGCCGGTTCGCTGTCACGTGATTTGCATGGATCCGCATTGTGCCCGTCATATAGGCGATTTTGATCTCGCGGAAACCCTCATGGAGTGGATCTTTCACGATTTTCAGCGATTTACGCCACTTTTACGCCACGCCACGTGAAATGCCGGGCTTGACGTTTTTTTCGTTGCAGTGCCACATGAGCGGATGAACCAAATCAGACCAATGAACCAGATCAAGACCGTCTGCGTCTATTGCGGCTCCGGCCCCGGCACCAGCCCCAGCTTTGTCGAAGCAGCCAACACGCTCGGAAGGATCTTTGCCGAGAGTGACATCCGCCTCGTCTATGGTGGCGGCTCAATCGGACTGATGGGCGCGGTCGCGACCTCCACACTCGACCATGGCGGTAAGGTCACCGGCATCATCCCGGATTTTCTCCGCGCCCGCGAGAACGCGCTCACGCGCGTCCAGGAGATGATCGTCACGCCCGACATGCACGAGCGCAAGCGGCTGATGTTCGAACGGTCGGATGCCTTCGTGGCACTGCCCGGCGGCATCGGCACGCTTGAGGAACTGGTCGAGCAGCTCACCTGGCAGCAGCTCGGCCGGCATACGAAGCCGGTGCTGCTCGCCAATATCGACGGTTTTTGGGAGCCGCTGCTCGCGTTGCTCGATCATATGCGCTCGACGGCCTTCATCCGCGCGACGCTGCCGCTCGAGGTGCTGACGGCCGACCGCGTCGAGGATATCGTGCCGCGCCTGCGCGCCGCTGCCGCGCGCTCGCCCGAGGCCGGCAAGGAACTCGCGCCAGACGTGGCGCGGCGACTGTAAGAGCTCACTCGCTCGGAAACGTCACCGCCTCGATGCGGTTGCCATCGGGGTCGGTGACGAAGGCCGCGTAGTACCTGACACGGTCGTGCGGGCGCAGGCCAGGCGCGCCGTCCGAGCGGCCGCCGGCACTCAGCGCCGCGGCATGGAAGGCATCGACGTCGGCAGTTGATTTTGCCCGAAGGCAGACGTGGCTGCCTCTGTCAGAGGCGACCGGCTTCATGCTGGCGCGCAGGTTGATCCAGAATTCGGGATAGCTCTTGCCGAACCCGATCATGGCCGGACGGGTGACCAGACGCGAGAGGCCAAGCGGCGCGAGCGTTGCCTCATAGAAACGCGCGGAACGTTCGAGATCGCTGACGCCGACAGAGATATGGTCGATCATGCGTGGCCCTCACCCCAGGTTCACCGTCATTGCGAGGAGCGAAGCGACGAAGCAATCCATGCGTCCGCTTGCGCGGAGAGATGGATTGCTTCGCTTCGCTCGCAATGACGGCGTTTGGCGATGCGTCGCCGCGAGCTTCACCCAGACGCGCCTGATTTCACCAGCTTGTAGAACACTGAATCCATCAGCGCCTGGAACGAGGCATCGATGATGTTCGGCGACACGCCGACTGTGGTCCAGCTCTCGCCGGTCTCATCTTCGCTCTCGATCAGGACGCGCGTCACCGCCTCGGTGCCTCCATTGAGGATACGCACGCGGTAATCGATCAGCTTCAATCCCTCGATATATTTCTGATACTTGCCGAGGTCCTTGCGCAAGGCGACGTCGAGCGCGTTGACGGGGCCGTTGCCTTCAGCGGCCGAGATCAGCCGCTCGCCGGCGACGTTGACCTTCACCACCGCGAGCGCGACCGTGACGCGCTGGCCGAGCGCATTGTCGCGCTGCTCGACGTTGACGTCGAACTGCTCGACCTTGAAATATTCCGGCACCTTCCCGAGCGTGCGCCGCGCCAGCAGCTCGAACGAGGCGTTGGCGGATTCATAGGCGAAGCCCGCGGCCTCGCGCTCCTTCAGCTCAGCGACGAGCCGCGTCAGCTTCGGATCGTTCTTCTCGTAGGGAATGCCGGCGCGGTCGAGCTCGGCGATGACGTTGGAGCGTCCGGCCTGGTCTGATACCAGCACCTTGCGGTGATTGCCGACAGATTCCGGCGGCACGTGCTCGTAGGTCTGCGGGTCCTTCAGCACGGCGGACGCATGGATGCCGGTCTTGGTGACGAAGGCGCTCTCGCCGACATAAGCTGCGTGCCGGTTCGGCGCGCGGTTGAGCATGTCGTCGAGCGTGCGCGACACCTTCATCAGCGTCGTCATCTTCTCGGCGGTGACGCCGATCTCGAAATTCTCCGAGAACTCCTTCTTCAGCCTCAGCGTCGGGATCAGCGAGCAGAGATTGGCATTGCCGCAACGTTCCCCTAACCCGTTCAGCGTGCCCTGGATCTGGCGCGCGCCGGCGCGCACCGCGGCAAGCGAGTTCGCCACGGCCTGCTCAGTGTCGTTATGGGCGTGGATGCCGACGTGACTGCCGGGGATGTGGCGCACGACGTTGCCGACGACGGTTTCGATCTCGTGCGGCATGGTGCCGCCATTGGTGTCGCATAACACCACCCAGCGCGCGCCGGCCTCATAGGCGGCCTTGGCGCACGACAGCGCGAACTCGGCATTCTCCTTGTAGCCGTCGAAGAAATGTTCGCAATCGACCATCACCTCGCGCCCGGCAGCCGTCGCCGCAGCGACGCTGTCACGGATCGAAGCGAGATTCTCCTCGTTCGTGGTCTCGAGCGCGACGCGCACCTGATAGGCGCTCGACTTCGCGACGAAGCAGATCGCGTCCGCCTTCGCCTCCAGGATCGTCGCCAATCCGGGATCGTTGGACGCCGAGCGGCCCGGACGCCGCGTCATGCCGAAGGCGGTGAAGCGTGCATGGTCGAATTTCGGCTTTGCCGAGAAGAACTCGGTGTCGGTCGGGTTGGCGCCGGGATAGCCGCCCTCGACATAGTCGATGCCGAGTTCGTCCAGCATCTGCGCGATCACCTGCTTGTCCTGCAAGGTGAAATCGACGCCATTGGTCTGCGCGCCGTCGCGCAAGGTGGTGTCGAAGAGATAGAGGCGTTCGCGGCTCACGATGCGTCTCCCGCAGCAGCGCCATTCGCCAAGGTTTTCTGCATCGTGGTGTTGGCGAGCCACTCGCCCTCAATGCTCACGCTGTTGCGCTGCTTGGCGACGTAGCCGCGCTTGCGGAAGAACTCGAGCGCGTTGTCGCTGGCATCGACCGAAAGCGTCTTCGTGCCGCGCGCGCCGGCGAGCTTTTCCAGCGCGTCGCACAGCATCGCGCCGACGCCCTGCCCGGCCACGCTCGGATGCACATAGAGCATGTCGATCTGATTGTTGTTCTTCAGCGAAGCAAAGCCGACCGGCGAATTCTGGATGGTTGCGATCAGCGTCAACTCGCCAACGAGCTTCTTGCCGAAGGCCACCTCGTCATCGGCCACGGCTGCCCAGGCTTCCTGCTGCGTCTCGCCGTAGTCGTCCCCGGTCAGTTCCTGGATCGCGGCCACAAAGATCGCCGCGAGCATCGGCGTATCCGCCGGCAGGAACGGTCGCAGTCCGGGTTGTGGGAGTGCCTGTGCCATCATGCCAACTCCCATGTGGTCACGGGTTTGCCGTCGGCACCCTTGCCGTCTTTCAGCACGACGCCCTTGGCTGCGAGCTCGTCGCGGATACGATCGGACTCCTTGAAATCCTTCCGCGCGCGCGCTGCTGCCCGATCCGAGATCAGCCCTTCAACCCATTTCGGGTCGATACCACTCGCCTGGTGCTTGCGGCCCTTCCATTCCGCGGCACTCTGGCCGAGGAAGCCTAGGAACCGAAGCGATGCCGCGAAGGTGCCGCGCGCCTGTTCAGCGCTTGCAGCCGCATTCCGCAACCCGTGCAGCGCCGTAATCGTCTGTGCCGTGTTGAGGTCGTCGGACAACGCCTCGACAACGGCCTCCGCCGGCCGATCGCCCGCGGCATCGGCCGCGACGGCGTACCAGTCGTCGAGCGTCTTGGCGCTCTCTTCCAGCCCCTTCAGCGTCCAGTCGATCGGCGAGCGATAATGCGTCCTGAGCATGTTGAGGCGCAGCACTTCGCCCGGCCAGTCCGCCAGCAACTCCCTGATCGTGACGAAGTTGCCGAGTGACTTCGACATCTTCTCGCCTTCGACCTGCAGGAAGCCGTTGTGCATCCAGGTGTTCGCCATGCGCGCTTCGTGGAAGGCGCAGCAGCTTTGCGCGAGCTCGTTCTCGTGATGCGGGAACACCAGATCGATACCGCCGCCATGGATGTCGAACTGCTCGCCGAGATGCTTCCAGGCCATCGCCGAGCATTCGATATGCCAGCCCGGACGGCCCGGCACCGCGATGCCTGATGGCGACGGCCAGGACGGCTCGCTGGGCTTGGACGGCTTCCACAGCACGAAATCGGTGTTGTCGCGCTTGTAAGGGGCGACATCGACGCGGGCGCCCGCGATCATCTCGTCCAGCGAGCGGTTGGCGAGCACGCCGTAACGCGGCAGCACGCCATTGGCCGCGTTCATCGCCTGCGGCGAAAACAGCACTTGATCTTCGGCGACATAGGCAAAACCGTCTGTGACCAGCTTCTCGATCAGCACACGCATCTCCGCGATGTGCTCGGTCGCGCGCGGCTCGACCGTGGGGCGCAAGGCGCCTAGCGCGTCGACGTCCTCATGAAACTGGCGCTCCGTCTGCTCGGTGACCTTGCGGATCGCCTCGTTCAGCGGCAGGCCGGGATAATCCCGAGCGGCGCGGTCGTTGATCTTGTCGTCGACGTCGGTGACGTTCCGGACATATTTGACGTGGTTCTCGCCATAGACATGCCGCAGCAGGCGGAACAGCACGTCGAAGACGATCACCGGGCGCGCGTTGCCGATATGGGCGAAGTCGTAGACCGTCGGCCCGCAGACATACATGCGCACATTGTTGGGATCGAGCGGCACGAAGGGCCGCTTTTCCCGGGTCAACGTATCGTACAGACGCAATTGCATGGAATACCCGTCCCTTGTGGCCGGGGCGTCACGTGATCTCGATGTGAGAAAAGACGGCCTCAGCCAGCGAATCGCTAGCTAATAATCTCGCGGCAAATGCTGCAGATGGCGAGGTGGCCGTTCATGGTTCCACCATGGCGCCATCCTGGGGACGGCGTCAAGGGCTGTTTGCGCCCGTTCTGAAGGCGATTTCGACCCTTGCGATGATTCCAAGCGCACCATGGTTAATCATTATTAATGTATTGGGCGTAATCGGATAGGCACTGGTTCCCTTCCCCACTCGGTGCCCCATGCGATTTCGATCCGCATTTCTTGCCTGCACATTCATTTTAGCCACCTCCGGCGCACTGGCCGACAGCCGCGTCTTCATCATCGCCAACCACGATGACGGTTACGGTGTCGACGAATGCCTCGCGCGAGGCGACAAATGCGGGGCTCACGCCGCCCGCTCCTATTGCCAGTCACGAGATTTTGCCCAAGCCACCGCCTATCGCCGCGTCGACCCTGACGAAATTACCGGCGCCGTTCCGAAGGCCACGGGAAACTGCAGCGGCGGCGCCTGCGGCGAATATATCGCCATCACCTGCCAGCGCTGATCCGGCCAAGGGCAGCCAAGGGCCGGTATTCTCACGGGGTTTTGCCACATCGGGGCCCCGGAAACGACGTGACGCTGCCCCGAGAAACGGCTATTGCAGGCGGCCTTTGCCGCGCCTTTCGGGCTTGCCCGCTGCGCGGCGTCATTCTGTGACTGGACATGCCCAATCGCCTGAACTCTTGCTTCGCCCCGTGGATTTTGACGTGCGCCCTCCTGCTCGGCACTGCCCTGCCGGCCACTGATGCCTTGGCGCAGACGCCTGACGATGCTTACGCGCAGATGTCTCAGGAGGCGCCGCCGCAACAGGGCGGGCCGTCCAACCCGATCTGCATCCGGCTCGAGGGTCAGCTTGCGACCATCGACCGCGGCGGCGGCAGCGGCGATTCGATCAGGGACGACCAGATCCGCCGCTACCAGGAAGCCGCCTCGAGACAGCAGGCCGAGCTCGACCGTGTGATCGCGCAGGGGCGGCGCATGGGCTGCGACGGCTCCGGCTTCTTCTCGCTGTTCAACAACGGCCCGGCGCAATGCGGCCCGATCAACACCCAGATCCAGCAGATGCGCGGCAACCTCGATCAAATCATGATGACCCTGGAGCGGATGCGCAGCGGCGGCCTCGGCGGCGCCGACCGCGAGAACCAGCGCCGCTCGGTGTTGACTGCGCTCGCGCAGAACAATTGCGGCCCGCAATATGCCAATGCCGGGCGGGGTCCGGGCAATTTCCTCGACAATCTCTTCGGCAATCGTAACGACGACAACGTGACCATTGCGCCGCCGGCCGGCGACCTCGCCCCGCAATCCGGCACCTACCGTACGGTCTGCGTGCGGAGCTGCGACGGCGCCTATTTCCCGATCTCGTTCGCGACCGTGCAGGGGCGCTTTGCCGATGACGAGAAGACCTGCAAGGCGCAGTGCCCGGCGGCGGAAGCAACCCTGTTCGCCTATCGCAATCCCGGCGAGGACATCAACCAGGCGGTCTCGGTCAATGGCCAGCCCTATACGTCGCTGCCGAACGCGTTCAAGTTCCGCACCGAGTTCAATCCGTCCTGCTCCTGCAAGCCGGCGGGCCAGACCTGGGCGGAGGCGCTGAAATCGGTCGACGACAAGGCCGCCGTCGAGCAGCAGGGCGACATCATCGTCACCGAGGAGAGCGCGCGGAGGATGCAGCAGCGCGCGCAACAGCAGTCCACCAAGCAGGCGCCGGCCGGTAAGAAGGGCGCGACGTCGGCGAATGCGACTCCTGCACCCGACGCACCGGCGGCGCCGGTTGATCAAACCCCGCCGGGAGATCGGCCGATCCGCACCGTCGGCCCGACTTTCCTCCCGAAGAAACAACAATAGCTAGCCTTCGAACGCCTCCACGGAGGCGCGGGTACCGCGCGTCGCCAGCTTCTCGTCCGGCTGCGGCAACGTCTCGCCGCGATCGTGGAAGCGGTTGGTGATGGGATAGCGGCGGTCGCGGCCGAAATTCTTACGCGTGACCTTGACGCCGGGCGCGGCCTGCCGGCGCTTGTATTCGGCGATGGAAAGCAGGCGGTCGATGCGCGCGACCAGCTCACGATCGAAACCGGCAGCGATGATCGACGCCAAGGGCTCCTCGCGCTCGACCAGGCGCTCCAGGATCGCGTCGAGCACCTCGTAAGGCGGCAGCGAGTCCTGGTCGGTCTGGTTCTCGCGCAGTTCAGCCGTCGGCGGCCGCGTGATGATCGAGGGCGGGATCACCTCGCCGGTTGGGCCGAGGGCGCCTTCCGGCTTCCAGCTATTGCGCAAGGCAGACAGCCGGAAGACCTCGGTCTTGTAGATGTCCTTGATCGGGTTGAAGCCGCCGTTCATGTCGCCGTAGAGCGTGGCATAGCCCACCGACATTTCCGACTTATTGCCGGTGGTCACCACCATCGCGCCGGTCTTGTTGGAGAGCGCCATCAACAAGGTGCCGCGGGTGCGCGCCTGCAGATTCTCCTCGGTGATGTCGCGCGGCAGGCCCTTGAACGGCTCGGACAGGATCTTCTCGAACCCGTTCACGGCATCCGCGATCGGCAGCACCTCGTAGCGGATGCCTAGCATCCTGGTCAGGCTTGCCGCATCATCGAGCGACACCTGCGCGGTGTAGCGGAACGGCAGCATCACGCCGTGAACCTTGTCGGCGCCGAGCGCATCCACCGCGATCGCCGCGCATAGCGCCGAATCGATGCCGCCAGAAACGCCGAGCAGCACGCCCGGGAAGCCGTTCTTGCGGACATAGTCGCGCAGGCCGAGCACGCAGGCCGCATAGTCCGCCTTGTCGCCCTCGAGCAGCGGCGTGATCGGCCCGTTGCAGCGCCAGCCGGCCTCGCCCCTGGTCCAACGCAGCGTCGTGACGCTCTCCTCGAAGGCCGGCAACTGCGCCGCCACCGTGAGATCGGCATTGAGCGCGAACGAGGCGCCGTCGAACACCAGTTCGTCCTGCCCGCCCACCTCGTTCAGATAGACCAGCGGCAAGCCGCTTTCGGTGACGCGGGCGACCGCGATCGAAAGGCGGAGATCGTTCTTGTCGCGCGCATAGGGCGAGCCGTTCGGCACGACGAGAATTTCCGCGCCGGTCTCGGCAAGACACTCGACGACGTTCTCGTAGTCCTCGGACTCTTCCAGCCAGATGTCCTCGCAGATGGGCACGCCGACCCGGACGTCCTTCACCGTCACCGGGCCCGGCGCCGGTCCGCGCGCGAACAGCCGCTTTTCGTCGAACACGCCGTAGTTCGGCAAATTGGCCTTGAAGCGCAGCGCGGCGACACGACCGCCATCGAGCAGTGCGCAGGCATTGTAGAGCTTGCCGTCCTCGACCCAGGGCGTCCCGATCAGGACAGCCGGACCGCCATCGGCCGTCTCGCGCGCCAATTCCTCGACCGCGGCACGGCAGGCGGCCTGGAACGCCGGCTTCAGGATCAGGTCCTCCGGCGGGTAGCCGGCGATGAACAGTTCCGACAGCACCATCAGATCGGCGCCAGCGGCCTTCGCCGTCTGCCGCGCGGCGCGCGCCTTCGCGGCGTTGCCGGCGACGTCGCCGACAGTCGGATTCAATTGCGCCAGTGTAACAATGAACTCAGGTTCGCTCATGAGATCAATGGTGCCTTGCACTCATGTAAACTGCAATCGCCTGCGTTAGATCATGCCCATGCGCTCGGCGAGGGCGAACAGCCAGAACAGCCCGGCCATCACCAGCGTCACGCCGACCGCGGCGGAGCCCATGTCCTTGACCCGCCCGATCTGCGGATCATGGTCCATGGTCAGGCGGTCGGCGAGCTTCTCGATCGCGGTGTTGAGCAGTTCGACCACGAGCACCAGCACCACCGCTGCAACGAGCTCGACCCGGCGCATCACCGTGGCGCCGATCAGCCACGCCGCCGGCACCGACAACAGCAGCGCCACCACCTCCTCGCGAACCGCCTGCTCGGAGCGGATCGCGAAGCCAAGGCCGTTCCACGAGTTGATGGTGGCCCGCCAGAACCGCAGCAAGTGTTAGAGCCCCGCGGCTGCCGGCATCGGTTTGACCTTGCCGGCGCGCTCCTGCTTCAACAGTTCCGCGATCAGGAAGGCCATGTCGATCGACTGTTCGGCGTTGAGGCGGGGATCGCAGACCGTGTGGTAGCGGTCGTTGAGATCCTCGTCGGTGATCGCGCGCGCGCCGCCGATGCATTCGGTGACGTCCTGCCCCGTCATCTCCAGATGAACGCCGCCGGCATGGCTGCCTTCGGCCTGGTGAATGGCGAAGAACGACCTCACTTCCGACAGCACCCGGTCGAACGGCCGGGTCTTGTAGCCGGTGGTCGAGGTGACGGTGTTGCCATGCATGGGATCGCATGACCACACCACCACGCGCCCTTCCCGCTGCACCGCCCGGATCAGCGCCGGCAGATGCTCGCCGACCTTGTCGGCGCCGAAGCGGGCGATCAGCGTCAGCCGCCCGGGCTCATTGTCGGGGTTCAGCACGTCGATCAGCTTCAACAGCTCATCCGGCTTCAGCGACGGGCCGCATTTCAGGCCGATCGGATTCTTGATGCCGCGGAAATATTCAACATGGCCGTTCTCAAGCTGGCGGGTGCGGTCGCCGATCCAGATCATGTGGCCGGAGGTCGCGTACCAATCCCCGGTCGTCGAATCGACCCGGGTCAGCGCCTGCTCATAGCCGAGCAGCAGCGCCTCGTGGCTGGTATAGAAATCGGTCGAGCGCAGTTCCGGATGGCTCTCGAGGTCGAGGCCGCAGGCGCGCATGAAGTTCAACGCTTCCGAGATGCGGTCGGCCAGTTCCTTGTAGCGGCGTGACTGCGGCGAGTCCTTCAGGAAGCCGAGCATCCACTGATGCACGCTGCCGAGATTGGCGAAGCCGCCGGTGGCGAACGCCCGCAGCAGATTGAGGGTCGCCGCCGACTGCCGGTAGGCGTTCAACTGCCGGCCCGGGTCGGGCGTGCGCGCCTCCTTGGTGAAGGCGATGTCGTTGATGATGTCGCCGCGATAGCTCGGCAGTTCGACGCCAGCAACTTTTTCGGTTGGCGAGGAGCGCGGCTTGGCGAATTGTCCGGCGATGCGGCCGACCTTCACCACCGGCAGCGCGCCGGCGTAAGTGAGGACCACCGCCATCTGCAGCAGCACGCGGAAGAAGTCGCGGATGTTGTTGGCGCCGTGCTCGGCAAAACTCTCCGCGCAGTCGCCGCCCTGCAAGAGGAAGGCCTCGCCCGCGGCGACGCGCGCCAGCGCCTTCTTCAGGTTGCGGGCTTCGCCCGCGAACACCAGCGGCGGAAAGGTCGCAAGCTGCGCCTCCACGTCGGCCAATACCTTGCCATCCGGATAGTCCGGCATCTGCAAGACCGTCTTGGTGCGCCAACTGTCGGGTGTCCAGCGCTCGGACATGGGCGTTAACTCCTGAGCAAAAACCGCTACTTATCCGGGAAAGCGAAGCTATATATACAGGCTGTTGAAAGACCGCCAGCCGGATTTCCACCTGCCCGCTCAACCTCTTGCGACAACAGCCGAATTCGCATTTGTTAGAGCAAAACGTTAACGCTTAAGGAAATTCCGTAAGTGGCTGAGGCTGCGCTCGACGACGTCTTCACCGACGACATCACTGTACCCGCCATCGATGGCTATCCTCTCGGAGCGACGCTGTTCCTGCCCCGCGGCGCCAAGCGGCAAACCGTCCTGATCAATTCGGCGACCGCCGTGCCGCGCAAGGTCTACAGGGGTTTTGCCGCCTATCTCGCCAAGCGCGGCTCTGTCGTCCTCACCTACGATTATCGCGGCACCGGCGATTCCAGGCCGAAGGTCCTGAGCGGAGACAACCCGCGGAAATCGCTGGTCGGCTTCAAGGCCTCGATGTCGGACTGGGCCGCGCTCGACGTTACCGCTGCCGTGACGTGGATGCACGAACGCTACCAGGCGCTGCCGCTCGCCTATGTCGGCCATTCCTTCGGCGGCCAGGCGCTGGGGCTGATCCCGAACAATATCGAGGTGTCGCGCGCGCTCCTGGTCGCTTCGCAAGCCGCGACCTGGCGATTGATGGCCTCGCCCGAACGCTACCGCGTCTACGCCGCCATGAATTACGTCCTTCTGCCGTTGACCCGCATGCTCGGCTACACACCCGGCTGGGCGGGGCTCGGCATGGATTTGCCGAAGGGCGTGTTCGAGCAATGGACGAATTGGGTGAACAGCCCGTGCTATTTGTTCGATGATGCCGCGCTCACCGCGGTGTCGAATTTCGCGAAGTTCAAGGGCGCCTTGCGCGCGCTCTGCATCAGCGACGATCCCTGGGCGACGCGGCCCGCGGTCGAATTGCTGTGCTCGGGATTTGGCGCCGCCAAACCGGAGATCATCGCGATCACACCGGCGGACGCAGGCGTTGCGAAGATCGGCCATTTCGGTTTCTTCCGCCCCGAGCACCGCGACACGCTCTGGCGCGGTGCCGCGGAATGGCTCGAGGCGAGCGAGTGAGGTCAGGCCGTAGGATGGGTAGAGCGCAGCGTGCCCACCTTTCTTGCACCGCCCGTGGATGGTGGGCACGCTTCGCTTTGCCCACCCTACAGCATCGCCGCGAGCTATGATTCAAATTTCAAACAGCGGAGAGGATGTGAGTCCGCGTTCTCGCGGCATTCGCTGCCCGAGCTTTGCGTCAATTTCCACCCTCTCATCGAACAGAGGGCGCAGGGAAAGCCGGGTGCTGGTTGCACCCGTGGGTCCCGTGCAACAAAAAGCACGGGGGTAGGACC
>NZ_JBEGDB010000196.1:0-15448 GCF_043638955.1 Bradyrhizobium sp. 31Argb
ACAAAGCTCGCGCCAAACTCGGCCGCGCCTATCCAGCCACCCCCAAAGAGTCAAAATCACTGTGATAGACCACTAGTCGCTTCCATCGTGGCTGCAGTGATACTCACCGCAACAGCCAGCGCTCAGCAGGCGCCATCCCCACCTCCGATAACGCCTTATGGAGCGCCACTAGGGCTCGAGGCAGCCAAGAAAGTGATGGCTGCCGCGGAAGCGGAGGCCGTAAAGAACAACTGGGCGATGGCCATCGTCATCCTCGACAGCACGGGCCACATGGTGATGCTGCACAAGCTCGACAATACCCAATACGGCTCTCTTATGGCTGCCGAGGACAAGGCGCACAGCGCGATTAACTACAGGCGCCCTAGCAAGGTGTTCGAGGATCTCGTGGCGCAGGGCGGCATGGGTTTGCGTTCATTGGCACTCCGTGGGGCATCTCCACTAGAAGGCGGCATTCCCATTAATGTGGATGGCAAGATTGTCGGGGCGATCGGCGTCTCTGGCGGGACGTCAGTTCAGGATGGCCAAGTCGCAAAGGCGGGTGCCGACGCCGCGAAGTGAAAACCGCGCTCGCATCACCGAGGTCGTCTTGTCGCGCGGCCTCAACGCGTGCTCCTTGTCGCTTATGCAACTGGCGACGTCCGCTATTGGCCCATCGCGCCATTTGCTGCGATTGCACAGAGGCGGTCGGTGTCGGGGCGAGCGGACATCACCGACGATTTATGAGTACGCGCCCTAGATGTCACCTTAGAACACGCGGCCTCCCGATGGGGAGCTTGATCGATAATTTCTCAGTCTTCATCGGAGATGGTCGGCTGATTGCGAATTGCCAATAAATGTCGACATTACGTCGGCCGGTTTGCTGCGGAAGGTCTGCTCGAAGAGTAACCAGGTCTCAAGACAGTCCCCAGCACTGACCCTGGGTATTTCTCTTTCGCCGCGCGTGCGTTCCGGAACATTGAACCCGATCGGCAGTTCTGTGGGAAAAAAGAGAACTGCCGTGTGGAGAGCTTTGAACCAGCTCACGGACGACGAACGTACTGTGCTTCTTTACCATGCCGACATAGGCACGGCGCTTTGTGCGGCAGCGTTGATCGTGAGTATCCTGCAGTTCATCGGTAATCTTTTTTGAACCCAACGGAGGCGGCGATGGCGTGTCAGGACCCGGTACGACGCTCGCTGCTGCTGACGGCTCTGGCCGCCGGGGCATATCTGGCTGCCAAGCCTGCCGTGGCGGAGGAGGATGAGCCAGGCAGCAACGAGCGACCGCAAAAGGGCGATTTTCTCGTTCACTCCGAAGGGGAACATGCCGGCGAAATCATCAAACTGGGTGATCTGGAGCTTGGTGGGCCGCCCGTGCACGCTTGGCCGAAGGACCCGAAATCCTCGGTGATCCGCAAGGGATCGCGGCTCAATGAGATTGTCGTCCTAAGACTTGATCCGGGCGAACTCGACGAAGAGTCCCGATCGCGATCGGCCAATGGCGTCGTCGCTTATTCGCTGATTTGCACTCACGCTGGATGCCCCGTCTCCGAGTGGGTAAAGGCATCGGAAAGCGACAGAAACGTTCTAAAATGTCCCTGTCACAACTCCGAATTTAATCCCCGAGAAAGTGCGCAGGTCGTATTCGGACCGGCGCCCCGCCGTCTTGCGGCACTTCCACTCGCAATCGCTGACGACTCGCTCACGGTGGCCGCAGGGTTCATCGGAAAAGTAGGCGGCCAGCCCGGAGGGTGACGGTCGCACGGTTAAGGACGCGATGTTGACCTAGTCTCCAGCAGTCGGCCCGCTTAGCGCCGCTCTTTGACCTGACCGCTGCTGTCGACAACGAGCGATACGTCCTTGCCGTCCTTCACCGCCTTGACCGAAATGCCTTCAGCCGTGGATTTGATGTCACGGACTTGGGTGTAGCCGTCCGATTGAAGCTTAGCCAAGAGTTCCTGCTGGGTCAGGGCATGAGCCGGCGCGACCAGGCTGACCATCAGGCAGCAGAGGATCGCTTGGGAGATTGTACGTACTGACATCATCTGCACTCCTCCTGTTATCTGACGTGGGCGCTCTCGAAGAACCGCAGTGGAACGCCGAACGTCAGTCCGGCGCGTACTTCGTTGACCGGATGGTGATTGGTCAGCGCGTGGCGATAGGCGACGTCGAAAGAGAGCTTGTCGCTCACCTGCCAGATCAAGCCTACGAGTCCGGAAAAGGTTTCCTCCTGGCCGAATTCCTTTTCGTAGAAAAATTCCGAGACCGGCCGCACCGTCCATTTCGACGGCCCCTCGATGATCGTGCCGAGGAAGACATCGGCATGATGGTCCCGCGTCAGCAGCGTTTCCGCGTTGAGGTGGATCGTTCCCCAGTCCCAGCGCTGCGAGACGATGGTTGCCCAGCTTGCGCCAACGCCGCTGCCCCCCGTGCTGTCCGGCAACAGCACACCAAATTCGGTCGCGATGCTCGGTCCGCTCTTATCCTGCAGGCTGCCCGGTACCACGACATGCTTGAGGAACGCACCTGCTGCGATCAGGTTCGTCGGCCCCGAGGGCGACAGCGGCGTCTCGCCCTGTCCCTCGAACACCGCCTCCCATCCCTCGCTCAATCCGAAATTCAGGACCGTCCATGGCGCGACCAGCGTCGGGATGGCCCCGTCGCGTCGGACGCCGGCCGGCTGCAACTCGACTTCGAGTTCTCCAGGGGCGGCCACGGCGGCATCGGTGCCGTCGAACGGCCGGTAGGCGAAGGCCATCTCCGGCCAAGCGACACTCAGGATCAGCAACGATACGATAGATCGGACCAGCGGGGCACGTGGAAGCATGGCTGCACCTCCATCGGCTTGGCTTAAGGTATCGGGCGATAGACCCAGATCGCAGCGCCGTCACCGCCCCTTGCCGGAACCGCAAGCAGGAGGCGATCGAGTTCAGGCACAAACAGCGAGGTCCGCGCGCCTGGCGCGGTGGCGAGGCGCGCAATCGAGCGATACGACGCGCCCTCCGCCGCGAGCACGTCCAGATATCCTTCGCCGCAACTGGCGTAGATGAGATCCCGCTTCTCGTCGACGAAAAGATCGTCAATGTCGCCGCAGGTTGGGATGGCCGCTTGCAGTTGCCCATCGGCCGTTCCGAACACACCGATCTCGGCCGGGCGGCGAAATGCCACCAGAACCTGCTGGCGGCCGTGATCCAGCGCCATGGCGAAGTTGGCGCTGCGGCCTGACGTCGGCCAGGAAGCAAGCTGCTTTCCAGACCCGCGATCGATGACGTCGATCTCGTTCTTGTTCGGAACATTGACGAAGATCCGGTCCGAATTCCGGTCGAGTTGGAAGCTTTCGGGGTGCGCGCCCAAGGCCGCGCTTGCGACCTTGGCGTGGGTGGTGGTGTCGAGCGCAGTCACAAACCCATCGCCATGGCCGACAAAGATATGTCCCGCCTTTGCGTCGATGCGGACATTGTCGGCATCGGTGCCCAGCTCGATCTGCCCCCGCGGCGAAAGATCGGCTCCGTTGAAAAGCCTGACCGAGCCGTCGCCGGCGTTTGCCACATAGACTGTGTCGGTCGCCGGGTCGTACCCGACGCCCTGCGGCTCGCTAAGGTCGCCGACGATGCGGTCGAGACGCTCACTTTCGAGATCAACTACCGCGAGACCATTGCTGGCCAGCGCCGCCACAAACAGGTGATGCCGGGCCAGATCGATCGCCATGTGGTCGATCCGGCCCTGAACATCGGCGAGCGGAATCTTACCTTCCAGTAGGAGCGGCTCGGCTTCGGTTGCCTGGCAGGCAGAAACATCGGCGACAAAACTCCATGCGGTGATCGCCAACCACGCAGTGAAGAACCCTCGAAGGAACGTCATCGCACGCCCTCGTCGAATTGGACTGCCAAGAGTTATGTCCTCGCCCCGCGGGTCGGCTAATCCAGCGGTTCTGTCACGGTCGCCAGCTTCTCTTCGTTCAAGAAACCAAGCGACGCTATGGGCTGCCCGTTTTTCAATTCAGGCACAGCGCTCACCACAATGATCCGCGCGCCGTATCCTTTTGCCTTGGCCACGGCAGCGGCCAGCGTTACCTTTGCCCGGTCCAGCGCAGCCTTTTGTGCCTCGGCGTGCTCGAGGTCCTCCCCTTCGGTGATGGGCTCGACCTTGCCTATCTCTCCGGTCATGTGATCGACGATGACTTCGAAGAACTTTCCGTCTTTTGCGGTGTAGATCGAAAGCTGAAGTTTGCCATCTTCAGCTTCGAATTTTCCGGAGATTGGTTGGCCTTCCCGTTCACTGGTCACCAAGGCCTGTTGCAAGCTAACCTTGGCAGTACCTAACAATCTGATCAGAACGCCTTCGTCTTCATCATCACCGGCCGCGTGCCCTGGTCCAACAGACAATACCGTCAGACCAATGATCACGAGTCCGGCAGCAGAAGTGAGTAGCAATTTCCTGCGAGTCATGGGTTCCTCCATTCACTGACCTCAATGCCCCTAGCCCCGCACAGAAACCCGTCACTTGATCATCACCCACGCCGGCTGCAACCACGGATAGGCAACGAGACCGACGATCGCCGTGGCCGCAATCAGCATGGGATTGCTGACCTTCCAGCGGAATAGAACCGCGAGCGAGACGAGCGCGATCGCAATCGTCAGCCAATCACCGATGGCGATCTTTCCAAGCAGAATGCATGCGCCCAAAATCGTGCCGATCGCCGCCGCGTAGGCACCCTTGACGAACCCCTGAACGTTCGGGTTTCCGCGGTGCCGCGCCAACAGCGGTGCTGCGATCAGCACCAGCAAGAATGACGGCAGGAAAATGCCGACAGTCGAGACAAGCGCCCCCCAGAAACCAGCGACCAGATAGCCGACAAAGGTCGCCGTGATGACGACCGGTCCCGGGCTGATCATGCCGATCGCCACGGCTACCAGGAACTCCCTCTCGTTGAGCCAGCCATATTGCTGAACGAGCCCCTGCTCGAGGAACGGCACGATGACAAGCCCGCTGCCGAAGGTCAACGACCCAGCCTTAAGGAAGAATAGCAAGAGCTTGCCGAGCGTGGAGCCACCCGCGACCGGGGCCACGGCCGGCGCGGCGGCAGGGATGAAGGCGATTTGCATCGCAGTCGAGGAACGCTTGAAGATCTTTCCGTAGTAGAGGATCCCGACAATGCCGGCGCCGATGAACAGCAGTGCCACTTCGGCCTGCAGGACGACGGTAACGACAAGGCAAACCCCGGCGATGGCCCATTGCAGCCAGTCCTCCATGCCGAGCTTCGCGAGCCGATAGCAGGAGTGCAGGATGAGCGCGATCACCGCAGGGCTGACGCCATAGAAGATGGCCGTCACCGGCTGCAAGTCGCCGAGGTACACATAGAGCGCGCCGAGCGCCGCCACGATGATGAAGTTTGGCAGGATGAAGCACCAGCCGCCGATCCAGGCACCCCAGAAGCCGCAGCGGAGCCAGGCGACATAGATGCCGACTTGGATCGCGAGCGGACCGGGAAGCGACTGGCAGATGGCAATCGACTCCCGCATCTGCTCCTTGGTCAGCCACTTCTTGTCGTTGACCAGCTCCCGTTCCATTTGACCGACGAGCGCAACCGGGCCGCCGAAGCCGAGACAGCCAAGGCGGAGGAAATACCGTGCCAGTTCACCCTTGCTATTGTGTTCTGTCTGCATTGTCGTCGTCACCTGTGCCCCTCTCGTGATCGGCGCGGTCCGCCGGAAACTCCAAACTGACTCGCGCGCTCCATGGCGTTGAGCGCGAGGGCGAACGCATCACTGACGAGCTGAGGATCACCATAGAACACGAGGGTAGACGAGTCGGACGCTCGCGCTGATTCGTTGTCGACAGGAGTCTGCTTGGACGCCCGCTCTTTTTTCTTGATCATCGCTGGCTCCTTATCGCTCCATTCCTTGCAAGTTCGACCGCTCAGACTGGCTATTCGCGATCCGAAATGGGCTCGAGAACGCCGACAGACGGTAGGCCAAGTCCCCTCGGGGTCATGACAATCCATGAACCCGACGACGTCACCTCGAAGCACCCACCATCCGGCTCCGGAAGGTCGAGGCAGAGATCGTCTGACCGGACGAACCATTTTCCTGTTAGCACCTTGCTCATCGAGTAACTTCTGAACGTCCCGTCACGTTGGTATACTTCGCGCCAGTGCACCTCATCGGTGAGCTGCCTGTCAGAAAATCGCGCGCGGATCTGTGCGCCCGACAACTTCTTCAAATCTTCGGCCGTTGCCCTGCCGCTCCAGAGCGTCAACAAGGTCAGCAATCCGACGGCTGCACATGCGACGCGCATTCCGGCACGAGGATTGCCTATGCTTACGGCTTCGATTTGCATGACTTCAGGCACATCTGGTACTCGGTCTTGCAGGCAGGGCCCGCGTAGTTCTTCATGCACGCCTTGTGCTGCTCGGCGCATACCTTGCAGGACGATTGCGCCTCGGCCACGCGATCGGCGACCAGAAGGCCTGCCAGCACTGACAACGCAACGACAACTCGCTTCATTCGCGGTCCCCCTCTCGACTCGTGTGTGTGTTGCCTCCTCCTCGCCTAACTCTTGGTGCTCGCGGTCTTGTCGAGTGCCGCACGCAGCCCTTTGGCCAGCTTGATCGCATCGTCATTGGCCCAGAAGTGCATGAAGAACAGGCGCGGCTGCTCGTCGAGCATGTGGCTGTGGATCGCTGTTACATCGATGTCGTTCGCTTTCAGCGCCTTGATCACAGGATTGACTTCGTCACCGGTCAGCACGAAATCGCCGGTGATGGCTGCCTTGCCGCCCCCCGTCGGCTGGAAGTTGATGGACTGTGCCACACCCATCGGGCCGACCGGTGCGAGTTGCATCCCAGCTTCGCTGACCGGATCGCGCCGCGGAACGGCGAAGGCGTAGACACCGCCATTGTTCTGTCCCTTGGCGCCGATGATCTGATCGAGCTGTGCGGTATCGAGGTCGATGGCGGGCGGCGCGGCCGCTGCCGAAGACGCCAGCGGCGTTTTGCTCACTGCCAGCGCGTCGCGGATGGCAGCAGCCATCTTCACGGGATCGCCGTGACCGCCGACATGCATGTAGAAAGTCGCAGGGCTCGCCCGGAGCAGGTGATTGTGAACGGCGGTGATCTCGATCCCGCCTGCGATGAGCTTCGCCATGACCGGATTGATCTCGGTTTCCAGCAGCACGAGGTCGCCCATCACCATGGCTTCACCGTGCATCGGCATGAACGCAACCCAGCCACCGAGCGCAAGCGTCGGCTTGATGGTCACGCCATCCAAAGTGACGGTCAGATCGCTGCGCGGGAATCCATAACGATGCACCTCGCCGGAGACGGCCGGCTTCCGGCCGAGTATCTCATCGACCTTTTGCCACTCGATTGCCTGGGCACGCGCACTGGAGATGAACGGCTCGGTGAAGATGTACCAGTCGGTGGTCTGCGCATTCGCAACTGACGCGGATGACAGCGCCAGAATTGAAGCGGCCAAAAGATATCTGAGACGAATGGTGAACCTCCATGGTTGGATAGAAGGGCCTCCGCTTGCGACGTGTCTGGAAGGAGCGAACAGCGTCATTTTGAGAGGCCCTCGTAAGACCGTTCGACGGCAGACCAATTGATGGCCGATATGAACGCGCCGACATAGTCGGCAGCCTTGGCGCCGTAGTCGATGTGATAGGAATGCTCGTACATATCGAGCGCCAGGATCGGCGTGCTCCCGGCAAGCGTATGGCAGTGATCGGATGCCCATTGATTGAGGAGCTTCCGGTCACGCGGCGACCACGTCAGCAGCACCCAGCCGGAGCCGCCACCGAGCGCCTTGCCCATGGCGACGAATTCGGCACGCCAGCGTTCGTATGAACCGAAATCGCGCGTGAGCGCATCCTTCAGGCTTGTTCCGGGCTCGCTTTCATCACCAAGGCCATCGAAGAACACTTCATGCAGGATCATCGAATTGCTTGCGATGAGCTGCTCACGCTTCAATCCGTTGAGCAGGAAACCCGGCGCGGTCGCGTAGTCGAGATCAGCAAGCTTCTCATCGATCAGGTTGAGGCGCTTTACCGCGCCGCCATAGTTGTTCTCGTAGTGGCTGATGATCATCCGCTCCGACATGCCGCGCACGCGGCTCGGATCGCAGGAAAGGGGTTTCATCGTGTAGGTCATGGCAGCCTCCTGACACATGGCCCGGCAATCAGCCAGGCGATGAAAATGCCGGCAGCCAAAGGCAGCGTCAGATCAGAAAGCTTGTATGATAAGATCTGGATAACGGCAGACATGATGCGCCCTTGGTGAAACCCGGACGCGATTCTTGGGCATGTCGCCTCGTGGGGAGATCGCTTTCCCCATGCTCGCAAATAAGGCTGAGAGCGCGAACTTGTCAATGCGGAACGAGCCCAGTCTCCGCAGCGTGATGACAACGGAACGCTTGGAACGACAGCGAAGCTGCCCCTCTCCCATTCCGATCCCCGGTAGCTTAGCAAGGGCGCCGCCTTCAATCGGCTGCTGTGATGCTGTAGTCGCTGAGGTACATGTGGCGGTCGGGCCCTTTGACCAAAGGCCGATACGCCCTGACACTGGCTGCGCCAGCGTGTCCTCAGGGTAGAACTTGCCGTCGAGCCAGCCCTCGACCTTGGTGCCGTTAATGCAATGATCACGCTGACCACGCGGCGACTTCCATCGTCGCCGCGCGTCGCGTGAGGTTTATCGACTGATCGAAGCGCGGTGCCGCTCAGTCATCATCGTCGTCATCGATAACGCGCAATCGCCCGTTTTGCTGATTTGGCCCTGCTTCGAACCGACAGCTTCTAAGTATCGCCCGTCGCGGACAATTTGCACGTTCGACCAGCCATCAGACTGCAACTTCTGACGCATCTGGTCTTCGGTCACCGGCTGATCACCCGCAATGAACGCAGGACCTTGCCTCGGTTCCGCCGTCACCATTGCAATACCGGCGATGCCCGCCAACATCAGGCCGGCGGCCGCCCAGATAAATTTCCGAGTCATTGCGCTTCTCCTTTTCGTCGAGACGACCCCCAAATCGAACGCATTTTCTCGCGCGAAGTGAAATTACGTGGTCCTCGTCATAGCCGCGCGAGGTAGTGCGCCAGCGCCGCGATATCCTGGTCGCTTAGTGGGTAGGCAACCTCGGCCATCGCGGCGACGCCGCCGCCGGATCGAACGCCGGCCTTGTAGTCGTGGAGCGCCTTCAAAAGGTAATCCTCGCGTTGCCCCGCGATACGGGCAACGGCTTTGCTGCCGGCATAGTTATCGCCGTGACAGGAAGCGCAATGCCCGACTGCCGCCGCCTTTTTGCCGGCGTCTGTCAAATCAGGCTGATCGTCCGCCCCTTTTGCCGTCGTCGGATCGGCAGCCTTGAGCGAAGCGAAATATGCGCCGAGGTCGCGAACATCGTCGTTGCTGAGTTGTTCAGCAATCGGACCCATGACCTCGCTCTTGCGCGCACCGCTGCGAAAGAAGACCAGTTGCCATTGCAGGAACTGATCGGGCTGCGACGCCAATGATGGCGTGTTCTCTGCGGCGGAGACCTTGTCGCCGTGACATGGTGTACAGGCCTCTGCCTTGCTCTTCCCAGCATCTGTATCCGCGGCAACGCCATGCGTCACCGCACCGATCGGCACTGCCAGAAGGAGTGACAGCAATAGGCGTCTCCAATGTTCCATCCTGCCAACCGATCGCTCGCCAGCAACGTCGTGCATGATCAGATCCTCCGCAGGATGGTCTTTCCGCCGAACGCGCACCAGCGACGCATCCGGCAAGGCATGCTTGCAATACGCGCCACCGCCTTATTCCTTCCTGAGCCCGACGATGGTCTTCTCCCCGTCGATGGTCTCGATAGTGAGTTCGACCTCGTCGCCGTAGCGAACGGAATCGAATAGTAGGCCGTCCTGTACCTTGAGGTCCGCAGTCGCGAGCGGTGTCAGGCGCACTGTGATCCGATCATCGCGTTGGTCCACCTCCGCGACGACTCCTCGCAACGTCTCTTGCGGCCTTGTCCGCGTCGCCAGCGCGGGGGCGAGATCGTCGATCTGAGTGGTGAGGACCGGCTGGGTCGCGTCACGAACCGAAGTGGTCGCCGGTACATCAAGAGGGCGCGACGCGACATGCGCCGGAGCAAGTATCGCGCCTGAGATCGCGAGAGCCCGGAGCGTGCCGCGGCTTGTGCCGAGCAGGCGCCCCATCCAGATGCGTGACGAGTTTGCGCGAGAATCGGGATCGCGGGCGAAAAGTCGAATCCGAGAAGAGAAGTTGATGGCAGACATGCGGCGTCCTTGGTGAAGTACGGACGCGATTCTTGGGCATGTCGCCTCGTGGGGGGATCGCACGCCCCCATAGATCGAATAAACCGATTGCCGTCGCCCCTGTCAATCGGCTGTCAGATAACCAGCAAGACTCCCGAAATCAGCAACAAAGCGAGTACCAGCTTTCGGAACATCGCTTCGTCAATGTAGTCAAACAGTCTCAGCCCAAGCCATGTTCCGATTAGCAAGCACGGCAAACCCATCACGAAGAGTTTAACGGTCTCGCTGGTCACCGTTCCCTTTCCTCCAAGCCAGAGCGCAGACATGAGGAAGGTGGTAACGGCGACGGGCTGGAAGATCGTGCGTTGAACGTCCTTCGGCCAGCCGCGCAGGCCGCACCAGATCGTCACCACTATGCCTGCTAAGCCGGTCAGGCCTCCAAGCACGCCGTTGAGGAAGCCAACCGCAGCGTCGGCCGCGCTCCCTCCGGTGGAGATCGGTTTTAGGCTGGGTCGGAGAAGTGCGTAGAGACTGTACGCAGCGAGGAACGCGCCAACCGCGATGCGGACGGTTCGAGGATCGGACCAGGTCAAGAGAGAGACGCCCGTCGGAACCCCGAGCGCGGCGCCGACGATGAACGGCAGCAATTTGCTCCTATCGAGCGCGCGGCGCAGTCTCCAGACTGAGTAGCCTTGCACCAGAAGACCGAAGCCGACGATCAATGTCGCGCTCTGCAGCGGCGTGAGGATGTAAAGCCAGAGCGAAGCCGCCACAAGCCCAAAGGCAAAGCCCGAGAGCCCCGCAACAAAAGCACCCGCAAAGGTCGCAAGCAGAAATAGCGGAAGTTCAAAAGTGGACCCGTCCATGCGCTCGCTCCATAGAAAAGCGAGCAGCGCTTGCATGGGGTCACCATTTTACGGGGAGGCTGCGACGTCCCCGATCAGTAAAATAGAGCAGAGAACGAACGACCGCAACGAGCGACGGTCTTGCGCCGCCATTCCTATTCGCAACGGCGATCAGGGAAGAGATACTGACCGTTGCTTATCTTCAATCGTCTGCGTGAGGGATGATCAGTCCCCGCTCTCCTTGAGCGGGTTCACGGACCAGCCCAGCTTCTTGAGCTGCCGCAGATCCCTGGAAGCCTCTGCCAAGAGCCAGTCGCGGAATGTGACGATCTTCGGCTGGGCTGCCGTCGCCCTCGGACAAATGATCCAGTAGGTCTTCGACAGTCGCAACGCTTCCGGAAACGGCCGCACCAGCCGTCCGTTGATCAGGTCCCACGCCGCCAATGTCGTGCGGGCAAGCGCGACACCCTGCCCGTTGATCGCCGCGTCGATCACCATGCTGGCCCGATTGAGCACGGGGCCGTGGATGATATTCGTGTCGTCGACGCCCGCCGCCTGCAGCCACCTGGACCAATCGGTTCGGCTGTCCATATGGATCAGCGGATAGTTGAGGATATCGGCCGGCTTGCCGAGTCGTCGGCGGCCCGAGAGAAGCTTCGGACTGCAAACGGCAAAGAGCTGCTCGGCGCTCAGCTTGACCGTATCGAGCCCCGGCCAATTGCCCTCGCCATGGCGCACCGCAAGATCGACTTCCTCTCGCGCGAAGTCGACGTGATGAAGCGTTGCGGAAACGCGAAGGTCGATCCCAGAATGAGCTTCGGCAAAATGGCCCAGCCGGTGAACGAGCCATTTGGCCGCGAAGTCCGGCGAGGTGCTGACGGTAAGGACGCCGGCGTTCTGGCGTTGCAGAAGGCGCTCTGTGCCAACCGCAATGCGGTCCAGCGCATCGCGAACGATAGTCAGGTAGTCCTTTCCTGCCTCGGTGATGATCAAGCGCTGGCGCTCGCGATTGAACAGCTTGATTGCAAGCTCAGCCTCCAGCGCCTTGACCTGATGGCTCACGGCGCCCTGCGTGACGCAAAGCTCCTCGGCCGCGCGGGTAAAGCTCTCATGCCGCGCCGCGGCTTCGAAAGCCTTCAGCGCATTCAGGGGTGGTAGGCGTGGGCGCATCGCAAGGACTTCATGAGAAAAACTAGGGCGGGCCAGAGAAACGATGCTTTGCGGATAACGGCCCGCTAACTCTATTGAACAGCTCCAGTGTAGCATTTCATGAGATTTGGAGCTTGTCGATGTCAACCTTGATCAATGATACATCGCCGTTTCGATTGATCCGGTCGGCGATTCCGCGCACGCAACTTCACCAGGAAAATTCGGTGCGAAGGATCGACGCTCCGCAGCGTGGGCTTCGTGCTTGGGCCGCGCGGCGCAGGCTGCGCATGGCACTCCGCGATCTCGCCGACGACAAGCATCTGCTCGCCGACATCGGCTTGACGCGCGAAGAAGCGCTGGACGAGGCCGCCAAGCCATTTTGGCGATGACAAATGCGCCCGCCATAAACGAGGAAGGGGAGGAGCAAATGGCTGAACCGATTGTCTATGGCTTCCCGCGAAGCACCTACGTCAACATCGTGCGTCTGGTTCTGACGCACAAGGACGTGCCTTACGGCTTTCATGACCTCGAACCTGTGATGGGACAGCACGAGCACCTGGCGCTGCATCCGTTCAACCGGGTCCCGATCCTTCGGCATGGCAACTTTACGGTCTACGAGACCAGCGCGATCGCCTCTTATGTCGATGAAGCCTTCGAAGGGCCAAAGCTGACGCCGCACGACGCTCGCCTGCGGGCGCGCATGAACCAATGGATTGGTGCGGTGAACTCTTACTATTACCCTTACATGATCTATCACGTGACGCATGAACGGCTGGTCTTTCCGGAGCTTGGCATCGGATCCGACGAAAGGGTCGTGGCACATGCGCTGCCCAAGGTCGAGCTTGCCCTTGGCGTGGTAGAGCGTGAACTTGAGCACGGCCAGAACTATTTGCTCGGCTCGGAACTCACGATCGCGGACTTCTTCCTGCTTCCGAGCACCTTTGCCTTCAGTTTGACGGAAGAAGGCAAGGCAATGTACCCGAAATATCCGTCCTTCTGTCGCTGGCGGGAGCGGATGGAGAATTTGCCTGCGACAAAGAAGCTAAAGGCAATTCTACCGCCCCGCACTCCCATCGAACACGCGCGCGAGTGGGTCAATTCACACCGGCCGAAGTATTAGCTCCAGGATTTGAAACTTGCCGGGTGCTTACGGCAGGACTAAGCTCACGATACGGGGAAATGCAGGCTCCCCGTCAGACTTTTCGGTCCAAGCTCTGCGCGACACGCGATTCGTCGTGGAGCTTGCGCATGAACACCGAACGAAACACCTCTCTACATCACACTGTCGCCATCCTCTCGCGCGGAGATGCTGCCGCACGTCGGGACGCAACCCCGCAGAACAGCCGCTTTGTCCGCGTCTTCGAGGCCCTAGCCTCAGTTGGCGTCGAGGCCCGCCCCGTCATCTACGACGAAATCTTCGCTGATGCGGTTCGCGACCAATTGCTTGCGGTCGATGGGGTTCTTGTCTGGGTCAATCCCATTCATGAAGGGAAGACGCGCGCGGCGCTCGACCAATTGCTGCGGGAGGTTGCGGCAAGAGGCCCCTGGGTGAGCGCACATCCCGATGTCATCCTGAAGATGGGAGTCAAGGAGGTGCTCTACCGAACGCGCCATCTCGGTTGGGGCGGAGACACACATCGTTACGACAGCGCCGCTGCTTTCCGCGCTGAATTCCCGTCGCGCCTGCGGGCTAACGGTCCACGCGTGCTCAAACAAAACCGGGGCAATGCAGGCCAAGGCGTTTGGAAGGTCGAGTCTCTGCCAGATACCGACGCCGCAGTGCGAGTGCTGCACGCCCAACGCGGTAGCCTGCCTGAGGACATACCGCTGGAGGCCTTCATCGTTCGCTGCGAGCGGTATTTCGGATGGGGAGGCTGCATCATCGATCAACCGTTCCAGCCGCGCCTGCCGGAAGGGATGATCCGCTGCTACATGAGTGGCTCTAAAGTCGCCGGCTTTGGGCATCAATTGATCAAGGCCTTGATACCTCCGCCGCCGGAAGGCCTGGATGCGCCGGAAGCGCAACCCGGGCCACGGATCATGCACGGGCCCGACGCCCCGTCGTTCCAGGCGCTGCGACGATTGATGGAAGACGAATGGACACCACAAATGCTGGAAACGCTCGGCATCGATGGACCCTCGCTCTCGGTCATCTGGGACGCGGATTTCCTCTATGGCCCGCGCGACAAGTCCGGCCGCGATACCTACGTCCTCTGCGAAATCAACGTGAGTTCATGCTTTGCCATTCCCGACGAGGCGCCAGCAGCGGTCGCGATCACCGTTAGAGATCGTCTTATGCGAACTTAAGGAATAGGATGAAAGCGCCACTTCTGCTCTCGGACCCGTAGCGACACGGCATTGCCTTGAGTCCAGCGCCATGACCTCGATGAGCGCCCGATCGAATGGCCGCGTGCCATGGTCCCTCGCAAGCTCGGCGGCGATCCTCCCTCGGAGCAACTTCGCCTGTTTCTCGTCGGGCCATGGGCAGTGGTGTACACCTCATCTTCGTCCTCCACGATTGTGAGGCCGGCAGCTTCCAGAAAAGCGGGCTATAAGTGGAACCTTTGTTGGCTGGCTCTATTTGCTCGGTGTCCAATGCTAGGAGGTCGACACCATGACCAAAGTTCTCTTAGCGACATTCGCTATTCTCGCATTCGCGGCCCCTTCATTCGCACAGCAGGACAGAACTACTGGTCAAGCGCCGCCATCCGGTGCGTCGTTCTACCTGACGCAAGATACCGCGACGATGAAATGTAAAGTTGTCAACGCCCAGCCTGCCCCTGGTGACAACATGAAGGTCATCGGTACGGCTCACCCGACGCAGGGAGAAGCGCAAGCGGCGCTGGCGGCTGAGAAAACTTGCGCCAGGTAATGGAGTGAAGGGCCGAGATGATCCCCGCGCCGCCTCACCGCGCGAGGACAGCGTTGTGCTGCGCTACAGGCGGTCTGTGATCCTAGCGACAACTGGATCTGCACTGGTTGTCCTCCGTGGCGCCAGAAACTCCTCTAGCGACGGGGGCACCCTGCCCCGATACGCACCGTTGGCGCGGTTCCTCTGCAAGCTCCTGTGATGCATCCCCCGACCAACCGGAAGCGGTGACCGCATCTTGGAAGCAGCTTTTGCCTCCCGAGAGACTTCCCATGCTGGGCATACTGTTCGCCGTCGAGACCTTTGAGACAAATTGAAGGATTTTGCGGAGGGAGGATTTCTGGTTCATCGTAGCCACCAG
>NZ_JBEGDB010000197.1:0-15392 GCF_043638955.1 Bradyrhizobium sp. 31Argb
TGAGCTGATCCCGATCCACGCCGGTCTTGTAAAGACGATTCACCATCCGCGAATCGTACCTCAACTTCCCGAAATCCTTGCCCAGCCTGGCAGCGCAACCCGGGATTCTGTCGCGAGCTAGAGCATTTTTGGTTCTGATTGAATCAGAACCGAAGCTCTAGATTCTTATTTTGACGCGTTTTCTTCACGCGAACCGGTGTCCACTTCGCTCGAAAACGCTCTAATGCAGACACCCCGGATTGCGCTGCGCTCCATCCGGGCTACGAACTGCACGTCACTATGCGGCCAAATCCGCCACCACGGCATCCAGCACCGGGAAACCTGACTTGGTCACGCGCAGCCGTCCGTCGGTGTCGACGATGATAGCGCCCTCTTCGCGCAGCAGCGCGATGCGGCGCGGGTCGAGTACGCGGCCGGAAAGCGACGCATAGCGCTCGGGGTCGATGCCTTCGGCGAGACGGAGCCCCATCAGCAGGAATTCGTCGGCGCGCTCTTCGCTGTTGAGCACCTCGTCGGTGACGACGCCGCTGCCATTGGTTTCGACCCGCATCACCCAGGCTTCCGGCCGCTTCTCCGTTGCGGTGGCGTGACGGCGGCCGTTGATGTCGAGGCGGCCATGCGCGCCCGGGCCGATGCCGGCATATTCGTCGCCACGCCAATAGACGAGGTTGTGCCGGCACTCCGCGCCGGGGCGGGCGTGATTGGAAATCTCGTAGGCCGGCAGGCCTGCTTGCACACAGACTTCTTGCGTCACGTCGTAAAGCGCGCGTGCGACGGCCTCGTCCGGCGTCTGCAATTTGCCCGCGGCATGCAGGCCGAAGAATGGCGTGCCTTCCTCGATCGTGAGCTGATAGAGCGAGAGATGCTCGGCAGCTTCCGCGATCGCATGCCTCAGCTCGTCGGCCCACATCGCAGGGGTCTGATCGGGCCGGGCGTAGATCAGGTCGAAGGAATAGCGATCGAAAGACTGGCGCGCGACGGCGACCGCATCGAGCGCTTCGCGCGCGGTGTGCAGCCGCCCCAGCCCCTTCAGCGAAGCGTCGTCGAGCGCCTGCACGCCGAGCGACACGCGGTTGACCCCGGCGGCACGGTAGCCGCGAAACCTCGTCGCTTCGACGCTCGTCGGGTTGGCTTCCAGCGTCACCTCGACATCGGACGCGACGCGCCAATATTTGCCGATCGCATCCAGGATCGCGCCGACCGTCTGCGACTGCATCAATGACGGCGTCCCGCCGCCGAGGAAGATCGAAGACACTTCACGGCCGGGGACGCGCGCCGCAGTCGTCTCGATCTCGCGCGCGAAGGCGCGGGCAAAGCGCGCCTCATCGATCTGCGTATGCCTGACATGGCTGTTGAAATCACAATACGGGCATTTCGACAGGCAGAACGGCCAGTGCACGTAGACGCCGAAGGCTGCCTGGTCCCGGTCAGTCAAGGCATATCTCCGCCAATTTGACGAAGGCGCGGGCCCGGTGCGACAGGCCGAGCCCGAGCGGTGGCAGCCCGTGCTTCTCGACGCTCGTCATCTCGCCGAAGGTGCGGGTATGGCCATCCGGCAGGAACATGGGGTCGTAGCCGAAACCGGTGGTGCCGCGCGGCGGCCACACCAAGGTTCCATCGGCGCGCGCCTCGACCTCTTCGAGATGTCCGTCCGGCCAGGCGACGCAGAGCGCGGAGACGAAATGCGCGCTTCGGCGGTCGGGCGCGGTCGCGTCGCGTTCCTGCAACAGGCGTTCGATCCGCGTCATCGCGGCGGTGAAATCCTTGTTTTCGCCGGCCCAGCGCGCCGAATAGATGCCGGGGGCGCCGTCCAGCGCATCGACCGCCAGCCCGGAATCATCGGCAAATGCCGGAAGATCGGCGGCCTTGGCTGCGGCGATCGCCTTGATCGCGGCATTGGCGCGAAAACTGTCGCCGGTCTCCTCGGGCTCGCCAAGACCGAGATCGCCCGCCGAGATCGCCTCCACGCCATGCGGTGCCAGCAATTCGCGCATCTCGGCAAGCTTGCCGGGATTGTGGGTCGCGATCACGAGCTTTCCAGTGATTCGACGGTGCATGGCCTATTGACTACGACACCGCCATTTTCTGCAAGTCGACCAGCCGTGCCACACCCCCGCGCGCCAGCCCCATTAGCGCCAGGAACTCGTCCTGCGAGAACGGCGTCTTTTCCGCGGTGCCCTGCACCTCGATGATGCGGCCGTCGCCGGTCATCACGAAATTGGCGTCGGTCTCGGCTTCCGAATCCTCGGCATAGTCGAGGTCGAGCACCGGCGTGCCGTTATAGATGCCGCAGGAGATGGCCGCGACGTTGTCGCGCAACACGTTGGTTTTCAGCATGTTGCGGGCCTTCATCCAGTTGATGCAGTCGGCGAGCGCGACCCAGGCGCCGGTGATCGAGGCGGTGCGCGTGCCGCCGTCGGCCTGCAACACGTCGCAATCGACAGTGATCTGGCGTTCGCCCAGCGCTTCCAGGTCGACCGTGGCGCGGAGCGAGCGGCCGATCAGGCGCTGGATCTCGATGGTGCGGCCGCCCTGCTTGCCGGCGGAGGCCTCGCGCCGGGTCCGCTCCAGCGTGGCGCGGGGAAGCATGCCGTATTCGGCGGTGACCCAGCCGCGGCCCTGACCCTTCAGCCACGGCGGCAGGCGGTCTTCCAGGGTCGCGGTCACGAGCACGTGGGTGTCGCCGAATTTCACCATGCAGGAACCCTCGGCATATTTCACCACGCCGCGTTCCAATGAGACGGGGCGCAGTTCGTCGGGTGCACGGCGGCTTGGCCGCATGGGAATCCTCCGGGAATTCGAGCGAATATGGCTGGCGGTGCTTGTAGGAGCGGGCAGGCGTAGCGGCAAGCCTTTTGGCCGGCTCCCGGGCGGTAATGCACGCTTGTCAGCGGGCGTGTGGATGGTCAAATTAGAGGCAGTTGTGAGGGAGTTGGAGTTATTGTGGCTCAACACGAACCGGTCGGTTTGATCACGCCGCACGCCGGGCTTGCCCAGCTCAACGAGCGTTCGCGCGACATTTTCCGTCAAATCGTCGAAAGTTATCTGGCGACCGGCGAGCCGGTCGGCTCGCGCAACATCTCGCGCCTGATCGCGCTCCCGCTGTCGCCGGCCTCGGTGCGCAATGTGATGTCCGATCTCGAGCAGCTCGGCCTTATCTACGCGCCGCATACCTCCGCCGGCCGGCTGCCGACCGAATTGGGCCTGCGCTTTTTCGTCGATGCGCTGATGCAGGTCGGCCACCTCACCGAGGCGGAACGGCAATCGATCCAAAGCCAATTGGCTACCGTCGGCCGCGCGCAGTCGGTGGAGGCAGCGCTCGACGAGGCTCTGATCCGGCTATCCGGCCTCACCCGCGCCGCCGCCGTGGTGCTGACGCCGAAGTCCAACGCGCGGCTGAAGCATATCGAGTTCGTGCGGCTCGAGCCGGAACGTGCGTTGGTGGTGTTGGTCGGCGAAGACGGGCAGGTCGAGAACCGGGTGCTGGGCTTGCCGCCGGGTGTTCCATCCTCGGCGCTGATCGAGGCCACCAACTTCCTCAATGCGCGCATCCTCGGGCGTACGCTCGCGGAAGCGCGGCTCGAACTCGAGACCGCGCTCGCACAAAGGCGCGTAGAGCTCGATCAATTGACGCAGAAGGTGATCTCGGCAGGGCTCGCGAGCTGGTCTGGCGGCGACAATGAGGACCGGCAGCTCATCGTGCGCGGGCACGCCAATCTCTTGGAGGATTTGCATGCGCTCGAGGATCTCGAGCGTATCAAGTCGCTGTTCGACGATCTCGAGACCAAGCGCGGCGTGATCGACCTGCTGGGGCGCGCAGAAAGCGCCGATGGCGTGCGAATCTTCATCGGGTCGGAGAACAAATTGTTCTCGCTGTCGGGGTCCTCGACCATCGTTGCGCCCTATAGCGACGGCGCTGGCCGTATCGTGGGCGTGCTCGGCGTGATCGGGCCGACCCGGCTGAATTACGCGCGGGTGATCCCGACCGTGGACTATGCCGCGCGCCTCGTCAGCAGGATCCTGGGCGGTTAGATCATGATCTCATCTCTTTGTTTGAGCATGATCTCCGCGCAAACGCTTCGCGTTTGTCGCGAGGGAAAACCGGCTTCCACTTTTCCGGATCATGCTCGAATCCCCGAAACCGGGCTGGTTGCGCTTGATTTTCGTTGCCCAAAGCACGATATCCCGGCCAGCCAATCCCTTAAATGTTGACCAGACGCGATTTTTCCAAAAGGCAAGCCATGACCGATCCGAACCGGCCGAACGACAACGCCGAGAACCCGGCGCAGACCGGCGAGCCCGTGGTCTCGAAGCCCTACGTCATGCCCGACGATCCCGAGCAGGGATCGGCGGAGGCCCTGACCAAGGAGCTGAACGAAGCGCGCGATCGGACGCTGCGCACGCTGGCCGAGATGGAAAACCTGCGCAAGCGCACCAGCCGCGAGATCGCGGACGCGCGCGCCTACGGCATCACCGGCTTTGCCCGCGACATCCTCGACATCGCCGACAATCTGCAGCGTGCCCTCGATGCTGTCCCGGCGGAGGCCAAGGCGGCCGCCGACCCTGGGCTGAAGGCCCTGATCGAGGGCGTCGAATTGACCGAGCGTTCGCTGCACGCCACGCTGGAGAAGAACGGCGTCAAGAAATTCGATCCCACCGGCGAGAAGTTCGATCCGAACTTCCAGCAGGCGATGTACGAGGTTCCCGATCCCTCCGTGCCCTCGGGCACGGTGGTGCAGGTGGTGCAGGCCGGCTACACGATCGGCGATCGCGTGCTGCGTCCGGCGCTCGTCGGTGTCTCCAAGGGCGGCGCAAAGACCGCGCCGGCTTCGGCCGCACAGCAAAACTGAATCTGCAACGCATCGGCTGATGCAACGCCGTTGATGCCGGCCTCGACAGAGGCCGGCAGAGATCGATGTTATCGCGGCTGAATTCCGTCGCGCACGCTGCGGAAGCGCGGGAACGCGGTCGACCATTGATCGCGCGGCGAGGAGCCGATGATGCGCAGCGAGGTCTGCGCACCGAACCGCAGCCACTGCACGATGGTAACGGGCGTGTTGTCCTTGCCGCTGACCGCATCGATCCGTGTCTCGTAGCCGGGCTGGCCATCGATGCGGATCGGCTCCGACATCGTGATCCGTCCGTCGCGCACGCCGGGGATCGTGGTCGCGATCTGCTGGGCAAAACGGCCGCGATCATCGGGAGAGGCCGCGGTCGAGCCGATGATGCCGATGATCATGAACGGCGCCACCTCGAACCCGCTCTTCTCGTCGCCATCGGCGACAATCAGCGCGGCGCCGGGCGCCACCGTGCGGACGTTCTTGAAGTTCGCCAGTTCGGTTATCTTGAACGGCATCAGCCCGAGCTGCTCGTCGACCGGAACCTGATCCCGGATCGCGGCGGTCGAAAACATCTGGCGGACGGCGTCGTCGGTATAGATCCTGGCGGCATTCTCCGGGACCTGCATGGCGATGTAGCCGGAGAAGGTCGGGCCGGGCAGGATCATCGAATAGCGCCGCACGCCGCCGGCGCCATCCTTGGCATTCTCGACCGTGTAATAGGCAAGGCCGGCCGCTGTCTCGATGCTCTCCGGCTTGATCCCGCCGGCGCCGCCCGGGTTCGCCTTGAAGGCATTGGCGACCTCGCCATAGGCCTCCGCCGGCAGGTCGGTCACCAGCACCTTGACACCCTGGTCCTCGGTCTCGAAGCCGGTGAAGGTTTTCGCGCGATTGAGCCCCACCAGCGGCTTCATCCCGACCCGGGCGCCCGGCGGAAAGACCACGTCCGCGGCAAAGGCGGGAAATGCGGCGGCAATGAACAGGGCGACCGCGGCGAGGAGGCGAATGGGGTTCATGTCAAGGATCTACCGGGTTTGGCATTGAAGCCGTTCGATGGGCGGCCGGCGCGGGCCGCAAGCTGTCGGGCCTCGTTCAGTTGGCCCGCTTTTAGCGGTTTTGATGGCCCGACGACAGGGGCGGGCGGCTTCATGCCGCCTGATGGCGCAGGGTGCAATGTCGCAGCTTTCTTGCGCATTCGTTAATGTCAGCCCAAGGACCAAGCCGGGCCCAAGCCGATCCCGGCCCGGGCTGACACAATCTTTCAAACGTCAGTCTTTTCAGGTCTCAAGGTTGCGTCCAGTCCTTGCAGGCCTTACCCCCCCTCCTATATGAGCCTCATCGTCGCAATATCGCGAGCATTTGAACGTGTGGGGGTTCGGTTCGGTGCGCCGCCAGGGCCCAGCCAACCTGCCTTAGAGAAGAGAAGGAAATCAGAACCATGGGAAAGGTCATAGGGATCGACCTCGGCACCACGAATTCGTGCGTTGCCGTAATGGATGGCAAGAACGCGAAGGTCATCGAGAATTCCGAGGGCATGCGGACGACGCCGTCGATCGTCGCCCTTACCGATGATGGCGAGCGCCTCGTCGGTCAGCCGGCCAAGCGCCAGGCGGTGACCAATCCTGAACGGACATTCTTTGCGGTGAAGCGCCTCATCGGCCGCCGCTATGACGACCCGATGGTCGAGAAGGACAAGAAGCTTGTCCCCTACAAGATCGTCAAGGCATCGAACGGCGACGCCTGGGTCGAGGCCGACGGCAAGACCTATTCGCCCTCCCAGGTCTCCGCCTTCATCCTGCAGAAGATGAAGGAGACCGCGGAAGCGCATCTCGGCCAGAAGGTCGATCAGGCCGTCATCACGGTTCCCGCCTACTTCAACGACGCGCAACGCCAGGCCACCAAGGACGCCGGCAAGATTGCGGGCCTTGAAGTGCTGCGCATCATCAACGAGCCGACCGCGGCCGCGCTCGCTTACGGTCTCGACAAAACCAAGTCTGGCACGATCGCCGTGTACGACCTCGGCGGCGGCACCTTCGATATCTCCATTCTCGAGATCGGTGACGGCGTGTTCGAGGTGAAGTCGACCAACGGCGACACCTTCCTCGGCGGCGAAGACTTCGACATGCGGCTCGTCAGCTATCTCGCCGACGAATTCCAGAAGGAGCAGGGCATAAACCTGCGCAACGACAAGCTTGCCTTGCAGCGCCTGAAGGAAGCCGCTGAGAAGGCCAAGATCGAATTGTCGTCGACGACGCAGACCGAGATCAACCTGCCCTTCATTACGGCCGACCAGACCGGGCCGAAGCATCTGACGATGAAGCTGACCCGCGCCAAGTTCGAGGCGCTGGTTGACGAACTCATCCAGAAGACCATCGAGCCCTGCCGCAAGGCGCTGAAGGATGCCGGCCTCACCGCCGCTGAAGTTGGCGAGGTGGTGCTGGTCGGAGGCATGACTCGCATGCCGAAGGTTCAGGAAGTGGTGAAGCAATTGTTCGGCAAGGAGCCGCACAAGGGCGTCAACCCGGACGAAGTCGTCGCCATCGGTGCTGCGATCCAGGCCGGCGTGCTGCAGGGCGACGTTAAGGACGTCCTGCTGCTCGACGTGACCCCGCTGTCGCTCGGCATCGAGACGCTGGGTGGCGTGTTCACCCGCATCATCGACCGCAACACCACGATCCCGACCAAGAAGAGCCAGGTGTTCTCGACCGCTGAGGATAACCAGAACGCGGTCACTATCCGCGTCTTCCAGGGTGAGCGTGAAATGGCGGCCGACAACAAGATGCTCGGCCAGTTCGACCTGATGGGCATTCCGCCGGCCCCGCGCGGCATGCCGCAGATCGAGGTGACCTTCGACATCGACGCCAACGGCATCGTCAACGTCTCGGCCAAGGACAAGGCGACCGGCAAGGAGCAGCAGATCCGGATCCAGGCATCCGGCGGCCTCTCCGAAACCGACATCGAGAAGATGGTCAAGGACGCCGAGGCCAACGCCGCCGAGGACAAGAAGCGGCGTGAGGCCGTCGACGCCAAGAACCATGCGGACGCGCTGGTGCATTCCACCGAGAAGGCGCTGGCCGAGCATGGCTCGAAGGTCGCCGAGACCGAGCGCCGTGCCATCGAGGACGCCGTCAGCGACCTGAAGGAAGCGCTGAAGGGCAATGATGCCGAAGCGATCAAGGCCAAGACCAACGCGCTGGCGCAGGCTTCGATGAAGCTCGGCGAAGCCATGTACAAGCAGCAGGCCGAAAGCGATGCCGCCAAGGACGCTGCGAAGGATGATGTCGTCGACGCGGAGTTCACCGAGGTCGACGACGACAAGAACAAAAAGTCTGCTTAAGACACGGGCGTAGGATGATGACCCCCATGCCAAGAGCGCGCCAAGCGTCTCCATGGATGGGGGTCATTTTTCGTTAAGCCGAACACTGCATCTTGCCGAACGCATGGTCCGGCATGAGGATGAATTCGGGCGGGTTTGACTGATGTCTACCAAGCGCTGCTATTACGAGACCCTCGAGGTCGAGCGGAACGCGGACGAAACCAAGCTGAAATCGGCTTTCCGCAAGCTCGCGATGAAATGGCATCCGGACCGCAATCCCGGCGATGCCTCGAGCGAGGTCAGGTTCAAGGAAATCAACGAAGCCTACGAGGTCCTGAAGGACAACGACAAGCGCGCCGCTTATGACCGCTACGGCCATGCCGCGTTCGAGCAGGGCATGGGCGGTGGCGGTCCGGGCTTCGGCGCTGGTTTTGCCTCTTCCTTCTCCGATATTTTCGAAGACCTGTTCGGCATGGCCGGGCAGCGTCGCAGCGGCGGCCGCGAGCGCGGCGCCGATCTGCGCTACAACATGGAGATCACGCTCGAGGAGGCGTATCTCGGCAAGACCGCGCAGATCGAAATTCCCGTCTCCGTCACCTGCGAATCCTGTTCCGGCACCGGCGCCAAGGCCGGCACCAAGCCGAAGACCTGCTCGATGTGCGGCGGCGCCGGTCGCATCCGCCAGGCCCAGGGCTTCTTCACGCTGGAGCGCACCTGCCCCGGCTGCCAGGGTCGCGGCCAGATGATCGAGGACGCCTGTCCGTCTTGCTCCGGCTCCGGTCGGGTCACGCGCGAGCGGACGCTGTCGGTCAATATTCCCCAGGGCGTCGAGGATGGCACCCGCATTCGCCTCGCGGGCGAGGGCGAAGCCGGCGTCCGCGGCGGCCCGTCCGGCGACCTCTATATCTTCCTGTCGCTCACCCAGCACCCGTTCTTCCAGCGCGATGGCGCCGACCTGCACTGCCGCGTGCCGATCTCGATGGTCACCGCGGCCCTGGGTGGCGAGTTCGATGTGCCGACCATCGACAAGGGCAAGACCAAGGTGAAGGTACCGGCCGGAACGCAATCCGGCCGCCGATTCCGCATTGCATCAAAAGGCATGCCGGTGCTGCGGTCGCGTCAGACCGGCGACATGTATGTCCAGGTCGTGGTCGAAACGCCCCAGAATCTGACCAAGAAGCAACAGGAATTGCTGACGGAGTTCGAAAAGCTCTCCTCCGGCGCGACGCAACCGGAGGCGGTAGGTTTCTTCTCCAAGGTCAAGGACTTCTTCGGCACTCGGACGGGTACCTAGCGTGCTGGCAGAAGTGGTCCTGGCAGCGCGCGCCATGGCGCTGAAATCCAAATTGGTGCATGGCGTTATCGCCAAACCCCGTCACAGTTTGGCGGATCAGATGCGTGGGCGATCTGCTTGACCATAACGGTTTCGACCTATACCTCTTTATGACTGTTTTCTGACAGCCGCTCGCGCGGTCCCGCCTGGTAGCGACATGCCCCTGCAATCGTCCGTGCGTCCGTTGAAGAAGCCCCGTCTCGACGACGAGGTCCGCTTCCTCCGGTCATGGATCGAAAAACCGCTGCATGTTGGCGCAGTGATGCCGTCGAGCCGGCTGCTGGCGCGCACGATGGCGCAATATGTCGATGTCAGATCGGAAGGTCCCGTCGTCGAACTTGGTCCCGGGACCGGTGCGATCACCAACGCGCTGATCGAACATGGCGTCGATCAGAAGCGTCTCGTACTGGTCGAATACAATCCCAGCTTCTGCGCGCTGCTGCGCGAGCGCTATCCGCAGGCCAAAGTGGTGCAGGGCGACGCCTACAAGCTTCGGGACTCGCTCTGGGATGTGTTGCCCGCACCGGCCGCGGCGATGGTTTCTGGCCTGCCTCTGGTCACCAAACCGATGATCACCCGCCTAAGGCTGATCCGCGATGCCTTCGTGGCGCTGGCGCCGGGCGCTCCCTTCGTCCAGTTCACCTATTCGGTCGTCCCGCCGATCCCGAAATCGCTGCCGGGCGTGTCCACAGAAGCTTCCGAGCGGATCTGGATGAACCTTCCGCCCGCCCGGGTCTGGGTGTATCGCAAAGGGCGGTAGGCGCGTATTCCGCAAAAGTGGACGCCGGTTTTGCGCATAGAATACGCGCAATTTATTGGCTAAGAGCATTTTCTGCGAAAATGCTCGCTGCGCATCGCGCGGCGGGTCTGCCGAACGCGATTCAAAAATAATGTCTGCGCTGAAAATACTTGTGATCCCGGGGTCGCTGCGATCAGGTTCGCTCAACGCGAAGCTTGCGGCCGTTGCGGCGCATGAGCTCGCGCAGGCGGGCGCCGAGGTCAGCCGCATCTCGCTGGCCGATTTTCCACTGCCGATCTATGACGGTGACCTGCAGGCGAAATCCGGCGTGCCGAAAAACGCGATCAATCTCAAGCGCATGATCGGCGCCCATCATGGTGTCCTGATCGTGACGCCGGAATATAATTCCTCCGTGCCGCCGCTGGTCAAGAACACCATCGATTGGGTGAGCCGCGTGCAGGATCCCCATGAGGTTCGCGGCCAGGTGTTTCGCGATCGTGTCTTCGCCATCGCTGCCGCTTCCGGCGGCCGGCTCGGCGGCAGCCGCGCATTGGCGGCGCTGCGCCTCATCCTGTCCGCCTGCCAGGCCACCGTGATCCCGAACCAGCTCGCGCTGTCATTTGCCGAACATGCCTATGACGACATGGATCACCTGAGGCATCCCGCCGATATCGAGGCGATGCAGGCAATGGCGCGGCAATTGATCGACCTTTCCCAACGCATGATGTGAGGTGACATGCAGCCAGCCGATATCGCACCGAAGGACCGCCTGATCGTGGCGCTCGATTTGTCCAGCATCGCTGCGGCGGAAGCGATGATCTACAAACTCGGCGACAGCGTGAACTTCTACAAGATCGGCTATCAGCTCGCTTATGCCGGCGGCCTGCCGCTGGCGCGCGCGCTCGCAACTGCCGGCAAGAAGGTCTTCATCGATCTCAAGCTGCATGACATCGGCAACACCGTCGCGCGCGGCGTCGAGAGCATCGCGACACTTGGCGCCACCTTCCTCACCGTGCACGCTTATCCGCAGACCATGAAGGCGGCCGTGGAGGCGCGCGCGGGATCGAACCTCAGGATTCTCGCGGTCACGGTGCTGACGTCCTATGACGACAATGATCTCCACGCCGCAGGCTATCGCTTCAACGTTGCCGATCTCGTCGAGGCGCGCGCGCAGCAGGCGCAGGTGCTCGGCGTCGACGGGCTCGTGAGTTCGCCGGAGGAGGCGGCCTCGTTGCGCAAGATCGTCGGACACCAGATGAAGCTGGTGACGCCCGGCATCCGCCCGGCCGGTTCCGCGAGCGGCGATCAGAAGCGCATCATGACGCCGTCACGTGCAATCGCCGCCGGCGCCGACTATCTGGTGGTGGGGCGGCCGATCCTGGAGGCCAGTGACCCCAAAGCCGCCGCAGATATCATTCAGGCTGAGATTGCGCAGGTGCTAGGCTAACGACAAGGGAGAAAAAGGGATGGCCAAGGGATACTGGATCGGACGCGTCGACGTTCACAACGAGGAGGGATACAAGCCCTACATAGCGGCCAACCCGGCCATCTTCCAGAAATTCGGTGGCAAGTTTGTCGTGCGCGGCGGCAAGTTCACTGCGGTCGAAGGCCAGAGCCGTTCCCGCAACGTCGTGATCGAGTTTCCCGACTACGAAACAGCGCTAGCCTGCTATCGCTCGCCGGAATATCAGGCCAACATCAAGGTTCGGCAGCCGCATTCGATCGCCGATCTCATCATCATCGAAGGCTACGAGGCGCCGCAATCCTGAGCGAGCATTCTTCGCGAGAGGATGGCGAGCCACGCTTTGTCCGAATGTTGGTCGGGAAAGTTCCTCCGCTGGATAGCTGATAGGCTTCCGCCAGATGATACCGAGGCCATTTATCATCTCCCACGGATTCATGCGGTCCGTCGCAGTGATTGCGGCGGCAGTCGGCTTTGCCGGCTCCGCGCGCGCGGAGAACATCGAGCTCGCAATGCCCGTCGGCTGCGAGATTGGCCAGACCTGCTACATCCAGAACTATGTTGATGACGACCCTTCGCAGTCGAGCCGCGATTATAAATGCGGCTCGCTCACCTACGACGCACATAACGGGACGGACTTTCGTATTCCCTCACTCGCGGCGCAAAAATCCGGCGTGGACGTGCTCGCTTCCGCAAGCGGCCGCGTTCTTCGCATGCGCGACGGCGTGCCCGATGGCGCGTTCGGCAAGACGGCGCGCGAGGCCGTGCGCGATGTTGAATGCGGCAACGGCGTCCTCATCGAACATCCCGGCGGTTGGGAAACCCAATACTGCCATATGGCCAATGGCAGCCTGGCGGTGAAGCCCGGCGACGACGTCGCCCGCGGGCAGCGGCTCGGCCGCATCGGTCTGTCCGGTCTGACCGAATATCCTCATTTGCATTTCACCGTCAGGTACAAAGGAGCCATCGTAGATCCCTTCGCCTATGGTGCCGTTCCCGGCTCATGCGGTGGCGGCGAATCTCTTTGGCAGCCTGCGCTCCGCGCTCGGCTTGCGTATCAGGAACGAGCGGTCCTGAACGCCGGCTTCATGAGCGGTCCGCCGACCATGGAACTCATTGAGGAGGCAAGTGCGGAGGGGCAATCCGTATCCGCCAATTCCCCCGCGCTTGTTGCTTTCATCCGCGCCATCGGGCTGAAAGCGGGAGACACCCAGGGGCTGGTGATCAAGGACCCGCAGGGACAAGTTCTTGCCGAAAATCGAACCGCGCCGCTTCAGAGCAACAAGGCGCAGTACATGTTGTTTGCGGGCAAAAAGCGCCCGCCGAACGGCTGGGACCACGGCACCTACAAGGCGACCTATACTGTCGAACGCGACGGCCAGGTCGTCTTGGAAAAGCAGTTGGAACTAGCCCTATAGCCACGCGGGTACGCCGGATGGCGGCCTGGGCGATCCCGCCGGCGGGGCCAGGTTGGACCATCCTTCTACCCGCCTCGTTTCCAGCTTTTGCTTGCCTATGGGAACGTCTCGCAAGAGACTCGGTTGCCGGAATGGGCTGCGCCCGCTATAGGCGTGGAGAGGGATAAGCCATGGCCGATATGCGCTTGATCGTTGCGGGGGCCGGCGGCCGGATGGGCCGCGCCTTGACGCGTGCCATCTCGGAGACCCCGGGCGCGGTTCTGACCGGTGCGCTGGAAGCGCCCGGCTCCGAGCTTCTCGGGGAGGACGCCGGCGTGCTCGCGGGCCTGCCTGCCAACGGCGTCAAATTGTCGGCTGATCTTTGGTCGCTCTCGGCCAATGCCGACGGCATCCTGGATTTCACCGTGCCGGCGGCGACGATCGCCAATGTCGCGATCGCAGTCGAGCGTGGCCTCGTCCATGTCATCGGCACCACCGGGCTGTCGGCGTCCGATGACGCGGTGATCCGAAGCGTCACCAATCGCGCCGTGGTGGTGAAGTCCGGCAATATGAGCCTCGGCGTCAATCTCTTGGCGGCCCTCGTTCAGCAGGTCGCGAAATCGCTCGACAATGCCTTCGACATCGAGATCGTCGAGATGCACCACAAGGCCAAGGTCGACGCACCCTCCGGCACCGCCCTCCTGCTCGGCGAGGCTGCTGCGGCTGGCCGTGGCATTGCGCTCGACAGGCACTCGGCCCGTGGCCGCGATGGCCACACTGGTGCGCGCCGTGCCGGCGATATCGGCTTTGCCTCGCTGCGCGGCGGCACGGTGCCCGGCGACCACAGCGTGATCTTCGCCGGACCGCATGAGCGCATCACGCTGTCGCATCTTGCCGAGGACCGCATGATCTTTGCGCATGGCGCGATCAAGGCGGCGCTATGGGCAAATGGCAAGGAGCCCGGGCTATACTCCATGATGGATGTGCTGGGGCTCTCCGACGTCTAACGCGTGATCCGGAAAAGCGGGAACCGGTTTTCCGAAATGATCATGCTCAAACAAGAACGGAATTTGGAATGAGCGATCGTCTTCTCGTGCTGGTGCGCCATGGCCAGAGTGAATGGAATCTGAAGAATCTCTTCACCGGTTGGAAAGACCCCGATCTCACCGAGCAGGGCATTGCCGAAGCGAAAGAGGCCGGCCGCAAGTTGAAGGCGCAAGGACTGTCGTTCGACATCGCCTTTACGTCGGTGCTGAAGCGCGCGCAGCATACGCTCGATCTGGCGCTCGCCGAAATCGGCCAGACCGGATTGAAGACGCTCAAGAACCTCGCGCTCAATGAACGCGACTACGGCGATCTCTCCGGTCTCAACAAGGACGACGCCCGCAAGAAGTGGGGCGAGGAGCAGGTCCTGATCTGGCGCCGCTCCTACGACGTCTCGCCGCCCGGCGGTGAAAGCCTGAAGGATACGCTGGCGCGCACGCTGCCGTATTACGTGCAGGAGATCCTGCCCTGCGTGCTGCGCGGCGAACGAACGCTGGTCGCCGCCCACGGCAATTCGCTGCGCGCGCTGATCATGGTGCTGGAGAAACTGTCGCCCGAGCAGATCCTGAAGCGCGAGCTGGCGACCGGCGCACCTATCATCTACCGCCTCAACGCCGATTCCACCGTCGCCTCAAAGCTCGACCTGGCGGCGTGAGCGGCAGCGTCGAGATATCCGTTCTCGACGCGCCCGTACCGGACGCAGCCCTCGAGCAGCTCGCATCGGTCCTCGTCGATTGCGTCGAGGGCGGCGCCAGCGTCAGCTTCATGGCGCCGTTTTCGCAGGCCGATGGGCTTGCGTACTTTCGTGAAGTCGCTGGCGCAGTCGCGTCAGACGACACTGTGCTGCTTGCAGCAAAGCTCGATGGCAGGATCGTCGGCACGGTCCAGTTGGGACTCGACACGCCGCCCAACCAGCCGCACCGCGCCGACCTGAAAAAGATGCTGGTCCACCGTTCCGCGCGCGGGCGCGGCATCGGCGCAGCGCTGATGGCGCAGATCGAAGTCGAAGCCATCAGACGCGGCCGCTGGTTGCTCGTGCTCGATACCGTGCCGGGCGAAAACGGCTATCGTCTCTACAAGCGCGCCGGCTGGACCGAGAGCGGGATCATCGCGAACTACGCGCTGTTTCCCGACGGCCGGCTCTGCGACACGGCGGGGTTCTGGAAGCGATTGAATAAGTAGGATTGTAGATGGGGTAACGGGCCCCGGGCTGCCCTCCAAGCGAGCCGCGCTTGCTACGGCGCTATGGGTGGCGCGCTGCGC
>NZ_JBEGDB010000198.1:0-15285 GCF_043638955.1 Bradyrhizobium sp. 31Argb
GTCACTTTGGCGTAGAGCTCACCAGGCCGCCGCCCAGCGCGCGCACTTCAAAACAAAAAGACAACTGTAATGCTAGGCAGAAATCATCATCGGGGCCGCGGGAAATGGCGCTCCTCGATCGCCTGATCCTGCCGAAAGTGCCGCCGAATCGCGTGACGTGAACGTCTTGAAAATCGGACCAGCGGAGGAATCCCGAAAACGGCCGATCGTCGAATCGCGTGATGTCGACACAACAGGTGAGCGCCTCCACCTTCTCATACCAGAGGGAAAACCTTCGATCGTCTTCGAGCGCTGGATCGAGATTATCGGAGTGGAAGCTTGCTTGATGCATTGTTCTTGGAATTGCACTTACACACGCATGCTACCGGGGCTGATCGACGCGGGCCATGAGTAACTCTGCCGCAGCGCGCCCTGAATCGCTCGCATGCCGCTTCGGGTTGTTGCGTAACGGCCACAGGGACGAACGGTTTAGCGGGAGCGCGCTCGGGCTCAAATCCAGTGCGGGCGAGAACAAGACCGTCGCTGCAACCCCTGCCATGTTGCGACACGGCTGCTGCGAGGAACTGCGTCGAGTTCGACCAGCGCGAGGTCACGACGCGCTCGCCCAGCCTTCACATGTCGCCGTCCCATGACGGCGATGCACTGGAAAACCCTTTCTCCAGGGAAATTTAGGGGCGTGGTAATGAAGACGTTTCTACTCGGCACTGTCTTTGGTCTTGGCTTGGCGGCGGGCCCGACCTTTGCCGCCGATCTGTCCTATCCGGTCAAGGCACCGCCCGTCGCGGCCGTCCCAGTGTTCTCCTGGACCGGCTTCTATATCGGCGCCAATGTCGGCTTTGGCGGCGACAAGTTCAACTATCCCTTCCAGGCATTCCAGCGGCAGCTTCAGGCGGAAGCGCCTGCGCTCGAGTCGAGCCTCGCCGGCAATGTCAGCCTGAACTCGAGCGGTTTCTTCGGCGGTGGCCAGATCGGCTACAATTATCAGTTCGCCAATAATGTGGTCGCCGGCATCGAAGCCGATTTCGAATGGTCGGGTATCGAGGGCAAGCTCGCGGGCGCCGCGCTCTTCACCGCTCCGGACGCTGTCGGCAACGCAAGCTTCGACATCGGATCCGAGATCGAATGGTTCGGCACCATTCGCGGCCGCCTCGGCTACACCTGGGACAGGGTCCTTCTCTACGCGACCGGCGGCGCGGCTTACGGCAAGGTCAAATCGCACGCGACCTTCAACGCAAATGGACTTGTTGGTCCGCTGCCAGCCGCGATCGCGGCCAGCGACACGCAATGGGGCTGGACCGCGGGCGCCGGTCTCGAATATGCCCTTACGCCGAACTGGTCCTTCAAGACGGAATATCTCTACGTGGACCTTGGCAGCCACACCGTGTTCAACAACACGGTTTCCGACGTCGCCAACGGCTTCTTCTCGAGCGCCAGCATGGACGTCAGCACCAAGCTTCACACGGTCAAGGCCGGCGTCAACTACAGATTCTGAACGAATCGAACATCTGCATGACTCGGGGAGCTGCGTATCGACGCCGCTCCCCGATTTCCTTAAGACTATCTTGACCACGTCACGGCCCCTCGCCGCTTCATCGCGCGCGAATCAGTTCCTTCCGAACTAGATCGGATCGCTGTCCTCTCCGGCTACCGATACCGGCCGGTACGGAAGCGCGCATGGCGTGCGGTAACCGACATCATCCATCACAACCGATTCAATCGATCGAATTGTAGTGAATTCGCCCTCGTTCCTTTAAGGTCGGGCGGATAGCTGGTCGTGCCGGGGAAAGGTCCGGAGTTGTGGTCCTTGTTCGATATGTTCACCGTCGGGCTGTTGGCCGAGGCCGCATGCGCGATCGGTTGCTTGATCATCTTGATCACATGGATGCGGGATCGCTCCACTAGGTCGTATTCCTGGTGGATCCTCGGGTTCCTGCTGTCCGGCCTTGGCGTCATCCTTGCGGCACAGCGCCAGACGCTGCCCCAGCTCTCGGCCATAGGCGTTCCCGGCTTTTTCGCCCTGTTCGGCGCGGGCGCGCTCTGGTGCGGCTTGCGCGTTTTCGACCAACGGCCGTTGCCCGCCTCGGCGCTGCTGCCGCCGTTGATCTGGGCAGTGGGTCTGCCGTTCGCGTACCCGAGCTACGCGCTTCGCCAGATCGACTACAATCTCGCGATCGGCACGATGACGCTCCTGATCGGCCTCGATCTCTGGCGCTCCTCTTCCCGGGAACTTTCGCCACGGCTCTGCATCGCGCTGATCTGCCTGTTTGAGACGGTGGTCAGTTACAGCCAGGCCATCGCCATCTTCGTCATGCGCGACGAAATCGGCCAGGGCCCGCTCCGGGGATGGCTCACCTTTGCGCCGTTCCAATCCGCCGTCGCGATGGTGGCGATCGTCGTCCTCGGCATTCTGATGATCGGCGAGCGTTCCGAGCGCCGGCTCCGCGATCTCGCGATGAAGGATCAGTTGACCGGCGTCCTCAATCGACGCGGCTTCTTCGAGGCCAGCGCAGCCCGCCTTGCCAAATTATCGGGAAAGTCGTGCGAGATCGCGATTGCCCTTTTTGACATCGATTACTTCAAGGCCATCAACGACAAGCATGGCCATCCTGCCGGAGACGAAGTCATCGCCGAGTTCGCGCGACGCGCCGCGCGCGCGATCCGCCAGGGCGATATCTTTGGCAGAATCGGCGGGGAAGAATTCGCGCTGCTGCTGCCGGACGCCACGATCAACGATGCAAGGCTCGTCGTCGATCGGGTCCGCGCCACGTTCAGCGATGCGCCGATCCTCCATGGCAACATTGAAATCATGGCCACCGCGAGTGCCGGGATATCGATCGCCCACGCTCGAGACATCGTCCTGGACCGGCTGATGTCGGCGGCCGATTCCGCCCTGTACGCGGCGAAGAAGGCGGGACGCAATCGGACCAGCATCCTGCACCCCGTGACGCCGACCGATCGCGACGCTGCGCCGATCGTCCGCAGCTCGTCCTAACCTGCCTAGAGCATTTTCGGTTCTGATGGAATCAGAACCGAAGCTCTAGGTTCTTGTTTTGACGCGTTTTCTTCACGCGAACCGGTGTCCACTTCGCTCGAAAACGCTCTAGCTGTTGAACCCGGCCGGGATGAAGGCCGGCAGCTTCTCCTCGATGAACTGCTTCACCTGCGGCGAGTTGAAGACCTGGATGAACGCCTTCAGGCGCGGATCGTCCTTCTTGTCGGCGCGCGCGGTGAAGCGCAGCACCAGGCCGTCATCGAGGGTGCGGTCGATGATCAGCGCCGATTTCGGATCGCCGCCGGCCGAGATCAGATAGGTGACGTTGACGAGCGCCAGCGTGACGTCATCGAGCGAACGGTAGGTCTGCGCGGGATCGAGTTCGACGATCTTCAAGTTCTTGGGATTTTCAATGATGTCGAATTTGCTCACCGCGAAACCTTTGCCCGGCGTCAGCTTGATCAGGCCGGCGCGTTCAAGCAGGATCAATCCGCGCGCGCCGTTCAAGGGCTCGTTGGGAATCGCGACGCTGTCACCGGACTTGATCTCGTCGAGGCTCTTGATCTTCTTCGAGAACAATCCGACCGGCGCGATCACGCCGACCTTGTCGACCTGAACGAGATTGAAGCCGCGCTGCTTGTTCTGCAGCGCCAGATAAGTCCCGTGCTGGAACAGGTTCGCGTCGACGTCGCCGCTGTTGACCACCTCGTTCAGCGCGACCCAGTCGCTGAGCTCGACAATCTTGACGTCCTGTCCCTTTTCCTTGGCGAGCCTGGCGGCATAGCCAGCCAACTGCCCAACCGGGCCGGCGCTGGTCGCGATCTTCAGCGGCTCGTCGGCAACCGCAGCGGTGGTCAGGGCAAGCAACAGGCCGGCTGCCTGCGCCATACGCATGAACGTCTTCATCTTGTCAGGTCCATCTCTTCTCGAAGGATCGTATGAGGCGGCCTCGCGAGCGCCGTCGACGAATGATGCTTGCCGATCTCTGCGCTGTCGAGGCGTCGGAGAAAATAGCGACGCGCGTGCTGCCGTTTTGCCCTGGCGCGGCGGTAATCTTTCATCCGGCGCCGCAAATTGAAAACAACGTCGTCCGGCTTGCGTGATAGCCTCCGCGAAACACGAACCCGTTGCCGAGGAACGGCTGATGACGAGACCGCGAGAACTTCGCTTCAACGCGTTCAACATGACCGCGCCAAGCCACAACTGGGCCGGCCTGTGGTCGCATCCGCGCGATGCGTCGATCGACTACAACACGCTTGATTATTGGGTCGACTATGCCAGAACCGCGGAGCGCGGCCTGCTCGACGGCATCTTCCTTGCCGACGTCTTTGGCATTTGCGACGTCTATGGCGGAAATCCGGATGCGGCGATCAGCCACGCCGTCCAGTTGCCCAACGCCGAGCCGACGCTGCTGGTCTCCGCGATGGCGCTGGTCACCAAGCATCTCGGCTTCGGCATCACGTCGAACCTGACATTCGAGCATCCCTATCAGTTCGCCCGCCGCTTCTCGACGCTCGATCATCTCACCAAAGGACGGATCGGCTGGAACATCGTGACCGGCTATCTCGACAGTGGCGCGCGCGGGATGGGCCTGCCCACCACTCGTGCCCATGACGAGCGCTACGATGCGGCGGAGGATTTTCTCGCTGCCGTCTACAAGCTCTGGGAAGGCAGTTGGGAGGACGACGCGGTCCGCCGCGACCGCGAAACGCGCGTGTTTACCGATCCGGCGAAGGTCCATCGTGTCAGGCACGAAGGCTCACATTATCGTGTCGATGGCATCCATCTCGCCGAACCGTCGCCGCAGCGCACGCCATTGTTGTATCAGGCGGGAACATCACGGCGCGGCCGCGCCTTCGCCGCGAGGCATGCGGAAGCGATCTTCCTCAACGGGCAGACCAGGCCGATCCTCGCGCGCGCCGTCCGCGAGATCAGGGAAGCCGCCAGGGAATTCGGGCGCGATCCCTATGACATCAGGCTGTTCGCCGGCGCCACCGTGATCGTGGCCCCGACGCGCGCCGAAGCCAAGGATCTGCTCGAGGATTATGCCAGCCATGTCGATCAGGCCGGGCAGCTCGCGCTGCTCTCAGGGTGGACCGGCATCGACTTCTCGACCTACCGACCCGAAGAGGCTGTGCAATATGTCGAGAGCAATGCGATCCAGTCGATGGTCGAGAATTTCACAGTGCGTAGCGAGCGGCCGGTGAGGATCGGAGACCTTGCCAGCTTGAGCCGCCTCGGCGCGCGCTCGCCCTTCGTGGTCGGCTCGCCGCAAGACGTTGCAGACGAACTGATCGCCTGGGCGGAAGAGACCGACGTGGACGGATTCAATCTGTTCCGTCTTGTCGTACCGGAATCGCTGAATGCGTTCGTCGATCTGGTAGTGCCAGAACTGCAATCCCGCGGCGTCTACAAGACCGCCTATCGCGACGGCACCTTGCGGGAGAAACTGTTTCCAGGACGGGGACCGCGCTTGCATGCGACCCACCCGGGTGCAGGCTTTCGCCGCCCCGCGACCGATGCCGTTCGATCCGACGCCGCCGAATAGTGCATCGACTGTTCGGCAGCGCGGATCGAACAGATCGGTTCGCTACCACGTGGCGAGGTAGGTGCCCTTGAAGCGCTTCTCGATGAACGCCCTCACCGGGTCCGAGTGATAGGCGTCGATGAGCTGCTTGACCCAGGGCTTGTCCTTGTCTTCCTCGCGCACGGCGATGATGTTGACCCACGGGCCGTCCGCCGCCTCATGCGCGATCGCATCGACCGCCGGATTGAGGCCGGCCTGCACCGCATAGTTGTTGTTGATCGAGACGAGGTCGACGTCCTGCAGCGAACGCGGGAGCTGCGCCGCATCGAGCTCAACGAAGCGTAATTTCTTGGGATTGTCGGTGATGTCGGCAATCGTCGAGGCGACATTGTTAGGGTCCTTCAGCTTGATCACGCCGTGAAGGGCGAGGATCATCAGCCCGCGCGCACCGTTCGATGGGTCGTTGGCGATCGCCACCCGCGCGCCCTCCGGCAGATCCGACAGCTTCTTGTATTTCAGCGAGTAGACACCCTGCGGCGAAGCGATGGTGTTGGCGACCTTCACGATCTTCCAGCCGGTCTTGGAGATCTGGTTCTTTAGATAGGGCTCATGCTGGAACGAGTTCGCTTCCAGATCCTTCAGCGCCAGCGCCTGATTGGGAATGACGTAATCGGTGAATTCGACGACCTTGATATCGAGGCCGCGTTCGGCGGCCACTTTCTTCACCACCTCGATGATCTCGGCGTGCGGCCCGGCGGTGACGCCAACCCGGATGGTCTCGGCCCTTGCGGCGCCGGCAAACAATGCGGCCGCCGCAACGATCGCGGTAAAGATTCGCATAAAGCTCTCCAAGTATCAGACAAATGGACTTGGCTGCCACTAGCGCCGATCATTCCGCGCTTCAACCGCCTGCGTGACAAAACGACGAAACGGCTGCGATCATTCAAACCCGGGAACAAAACATTCGCTCTGCGCTGCAGTGCGATACTTCTGTTCTCCGCAAGAACTGATCTTCGACAGCAGCGAATGACGCGGCATGGTGAAAGGGTGTCGCGCAAAACGTAGTTCTCATAATTGTCGCCTGCGGAGAATTTTGCACCACATCAGACGACTTCTCCGTAATTGCCACCGGCACGCGATTGATCACAAATGAGGCTCCGGAATTCATCCGCATTTTTTGGAAGCCACAGATATGCTGTTTTTGCCTCGCCAGCGCCCGAAAGTTCCAGCCGCCTCCCGGATCAAACCCGTCACGCGCCGGCTTACCATGGGCGCGCTTGGCCTGCTGGCGATGGTCTCGCTGGCGCGCCCTGCGATCTCGGAGGAAATCCGGATCGGCTACCAGAAGTCCTCGACGCTCACCGCGATCCTCAAGACCAATGGCGAACTGGAGAAAGCGCTCGCGCCGCTCGGCATCACTGTGTCGTGGCACGAATTCACCAGCGGGTTGCCGCTGCTCGAGGCCATCAATGTCGGCAGCGTCGATTTCGGCGCCGACGTCGCAGACACCGTGCCGATCTTTGCACAGGCCGCGGGCGCCAAGCTTGCCTATGTCGCTGAAGAAGCGGCATCGCCGTCTGCGCAGGCGATCCTGGTTCCGAAGGAATCGCCCATCAAAACGGTAGCCGACCTGAGGGGCAAGAAGGTTGCGGTGACAAAAGGCGCGGGCAGCCATTTCCTGTTGCTTGCCGCGCTCGCCAAGTCCGGCCTCACCTTCAAGGATATCACGCCCGCCTACCTGACGCCGGCCGACGGCCGCGCCGCCTTCGTCAGCAACAATGTCGACGCCTGGGTGGCCTGGGATCCTTTCCTCACCAGCGCAAGCCGACAGTCCGGCGCGCGCGTGCTCTCCGACGGCAGCAACGGCCTTGCCAGCTATAAGCGCTATTATGTCGCCTCGGCCGCGTTCGCCGATCGCCGCGGCGACGCGCTCAACGTGATCTTCACCAAGCTTGCCGAGACTGGCGCGTGGGTCAAAGCCCGCCCTAAGGACGCCGCCACCATTCTCGCCAGCCTCTGGGGCATCGATGCCGCCGCGGTGGAAGAAGCCAACAGCCACCGCTCCTACAAAGGTCGGCGCGGTCACGGTCGCCCGCCTGTCGGAGCAGCAGCGCATCGCGGATGCGTTCGTCGCCGAAGGCTTGATCCCGAAGAAGGTCGATACCACCGACGTCAAGATCTGGGCGCCGAAGGGGTCGTAACCAAATCCCGCGGCTTCAGCGATGGCGCAGCCGGCGGTTGACCCGGCGCGCCAGATAGTCGCCGGCGGTCTGCACCGTCTGCACTAGCACGATCAGGACCACCACCACGGCCAGCATCATGCCCGGCATGAAGCGCTGATAGCCGTAGCGGATGCCGAGATCACCCAGTCCGCCGCCGCCGACAGCGCCGACCATCGCCGAATAGCCGAGCAGGCTGACCACCGCGAGCGTCAGCGACAGCACGAGCCCCGGCAGCGCCTCGGGGATCAGGACCTTGAGCACGACTTGCAGCGGGGTGGCGCCGAACGACGACGCCGTTTCGATCAAGCCGGCATCGACCTCGCGGATCGCGCCCTCGACGAGGCGCGCGATGAAAGGCGTCGAGGCGATGGTGAGCGGAACGATCGCCGCCCCCGAGCCGATCGATGTGCCCGCGACGAGTCGCGTGAACGGGATGATCGCGACGACGAGGATGATGAAGGGCGTGGAGCGCGTCGCATTGACGATCATGCCAAGGATCGCATTCGCGGCCGGTGCGGCGAACAATTCACCCTTGCGGCTGGTCGCAAGGAAGACGCCGATCGGCAGGCCGAACAACGTGCCGAGCGAGGCCGAAACCGCGACCATGAACAGGCTTTCGCCGGTCGCCTGGATGATGAGATTGATGAGTTCAGGCGACATAGCCGAGACGCTCCGCGGAAAACCGATGTTGGACAAGGAAGGACAGCACGCGCGCAACCACGGCCTCGTCGCCAGGCACGCCAAGCGTCAGTGACCCGACCTGCTGGCCGCCGATTTCGTCGATCCGCGCCGACAACATCGCCGCATCGATCGCCAGCTCGCGTGACAGCCGTGCCACCAGCCGGTCGCCGCCATCGCCGCGAACGAGCACGCGGATCACGGCCTGCCCACCTGGCACAGGTTGCTGCTGCAGCCGGCTCGACAGGGAAACCGGAACCGCATCGCCGAGGACCTCGGAGAGGAAGCTCTGGGTGATAGCATGTTGCGGATGGGTGAAGATGTCGGCGACATGGCCGCGCTCGACGACGTGCCCGGCATCGAGCACGATCACCTCCTTGGCGAGCTGCCGTACGACCGACATCTCGTGGGTGATGAGGATGATGGTCACGCCAAGCTCGCGGTTGATATTGGCGAGCAGGTCGAGAATCGAGCGCGTCGTCTGCGGATCGAGCGCCGAGGTCGCCTCATCAGACAGCAGCACGTTCGGCCGCGTCGCCAGCGCACGCGCGATGCCGATCCGTTGCTTCTGGCCGCCGGAGAGCTCCGACGGATAGCGGTTGCGCTTGTCGGCGATATCGACGAGGTCGAGCAGCTCCGAGACGCGCGCGGCGATCTCGGCTCTTGACCAGCCGGCAATTTCAAGCGGCAAGGCGATATTGTCCGCCGCCGTCCGCGACGACAGCAGGTTGAAGTGCTGGAAGATCATGCCGATCGAGCGTTGCGCCAGCCGCACCGCGCGGCCGGAAAGCGCCGAGATGTCGCTGTTATCGACGATCACGCGGCCGGTCGTCGGTTTCTCCAGCCCATTGATCAGCCGGACCAGGCTTGATTTGCCCGCGCCGGAGCGGCCGATGACACCGGTGATGGCGCCTCGGGGAATTGCGAAGTCGATGGCCTGCAGCGCCTTGACGCTCGGCTTGCCGCGATAGGCGGGATAGGTCTTCGAGACGGCCTCGAACCGCACCATCGCGTCTTCGGCGACGACATCGGACGCGATCGGCGGAAATGCCTCCGGCGGTCGTGAGGCCGCGAGAGATTGATGCACATTCATTGTTGGATTTCCGGTCTTTCGGCTGCGCGCTGCACCGCACAATTACGCGAGCCGGTGCCGCTGGCAATTCCAGATATCGGCGGAGACGTAGGCTAAGCTTTCGTCGCTCGCCTCCGCGAGAGAAAATTCCTTCCAGCCGAACAAGCACGCCCGTTTTTTGGCACCGACCGATCGCTATCGTGAACCTGCCAACAATGACGTTCCGTCGGCCGCCGACGCGGGCTGCGCCTGCCGCACGCGCGGGATGATCTCGTTCGCAAAACGCTCCATCTCCGCCTCGAACGGCTGGAATTGCAGCATGAACAGCTCGATGCCTGCCGCGTGGAATGCAAGGATGCGCGAGGCCACTTCGTCATAGCTGCCGACAAGGCCCGCGGCCGTGCCGCCATTGCTGCCGACCCGCGCGGTCTTCTGCATTGTCTGCATCATCACGACCTTCGGATCGGTGTTCTGCTTCTGGATCGCCCGCATCGGAGCATCCTTGGCGGCGAGGTCCAACAGCCGCCGGTACGCAGCCTGGGCCTCTTCGTTGGTCTGCCGCGCGATCACGAACGCCGAGAGGCCGAAGCGCAACGGCGCCGATGCCCGCGGCCGCGCCGCGACGTCGGCAATCAGCGCCGCGACATCCGCCAGCGGCTGGCCGTTGATGAACCAGACGTCGCCGTGATCGGCGACCAGCGCCCGCGCCGGCTCGGATTCGCCGCCGACATAAATCAGCGGCCGTTGGCGGTAGAGATCGGCGGGCCGGAGCGCGTAATCGCGCACGTCGAAATGCTCCCCTTTGTAAGTCAGGCGTTCGCCCTGCATCAGGCGCGACACCACGCTGATCCATTCGCGGCCATAGGCATAGCGCGCGTCATGCTCCGCAAAGCCGATGCCCGCCTTTTCGAGCTCGGGCTTGTTCCAGGCATTGACGAGATTGATCGCGAAGCGGCCGCGGCTGATGTTCTCGATTCCAAGCGCCATCTTCGCCAGCACCACCGGGTGATAGAGATACGGCTTGATGGCGGCGATGACCTCGATCCGGCTCGTCAGGGCCGCAAGCGCCGCTGTCGCGCTCCACGCTTCCAACTGATCGAGATCCTCCTGATGCGGATTGATGGTGTGCTGCGCGACCAGCGTGGAGTCATAACCGAGCCGCTCCGCCGCCAGCACCAGATCGCGGTTGCGCTCCCACGACGCATCATAGGGTTCTTGGGGATCCTGATGCGCGGCGCGCGGTCCATGGACCAGCGCCCAGATGCCGAAACGAAGTGGCCGTGCCGTCATTTTGATTTCTCTATTCTGATTTCGTTCCAAGCGGGCGCGTGATCTCGCGGCGAAAGCGCCGCTGTTGTCGCCAAAGCACGAAGAGAGATCAAGCGCAGAACGCGTTGAAAGATATTCTTTGCCGTCTCACGCGCGCAAAGAAATCAGAAAACTCTCCACCGCCAGACAATTGGAAAACCGCTCTATTTCTGTCCGGTCAAATTCGTGGGACATTTTGCGATGCATGAAAGGCTACGCACTCGTGATCGGCGGCACGCCGCCAATTGAGTGAATGCGCTGATGCCTGTCGCGCGTGGCATCCCGATGTCGCTTCATCTGCGCGCGCATCATGCAGCACGTTGAAACGAGGACGACGTCATCTTGAGCAACCTGGAACAAACCGTCTCCCCGGTCGAATTTGAAGACCTTAAGCGCAAAGACGGCGCGGCGGCACTCCCGCGCAAACCATTCGAGCTCGGCCGCCGGGGGCTGCAACTGCTCTCCTGGCTGGCACCGGTGACGCTGCTCATCGTTTGGGAGGTGCTGGCGCAGGCCGGATGGCTGTCGCCGCACGTGTTGCCGGCGCCAAGCAAGGTCGTCAGGACGGCGTTCAAGCTTGTGACCACCGGAAGCCTGCTCAACGATCTCGGCATCAGCCTGCTGCGTGCTGTGGCCGGCTTTGCGATCGGCGGCGGCATCGGCTTTGCGCTTGGCACGCTGGTCGGCTTTTCGCGCATCGCGGAGGCCGCGATCGACCGCAGCGTGCAGATGATCCGCGCGATCCCGTTCCTGGCGGCGCTGCCGCTGGTGATCGTCTGGCTCGGCGTCGGCGAAGCCGAGAAGATCTTCCTGGTCGCGCTTGGCGTCACCTTTCCGATCTACATCAACACCACATTGGGGATCCGCCAGGTCGATCCGAAACTGATCGAGCTCGGACGCATCCAGGGCCTTGGCACGCTTGAATTGATCCGGCGGATCATTTTGCCGGGCGCCCTGCCCTCGATCCTGACCGGCGTCCGCTACGCGCTCGCGACCGCATGGCTTGCCTTGGTGGTGGCCGAGACCATCGGCGCGCAGTCCGGCATCGGCTTCCTCGCGATGGATGCCCGCGAGTTCCTGCGCACCGACGTGATCGTACTGACCATCGTGATCTATGCGCTGATCGGGGTCGCGGCGGATGCGATCGCGCGCTTGCTCGAGCGGCGCCTGCTCGCCTGGCACCCGAATTATGGAGGCGCGCGGTGACCCTTCATGTCGTGCCCTCCTCTGTTGCCTCACCAGCGGTGGTGGTGACCAATCTGCGCCGTGCCTATGGCAGCCGCATCGTGATCGATAAGCTCAATCTGCGCATCGAGCGCGGCGAGTTCGTGGCCCTGCTCGGCGAAAGCGGTTGCGGCAAGACCACGCTGCTGCGCGCGTTGGCGGGGCTCGATCCGATCGATGGCGGCCGCATCGTCGCGCCGCGACGTCCGGCGGTCGTGTTCCAGGAGCATCGTCTGCTGCCGTGGGACAGTCTTTGGCGCAACGTGTCGCTCGGACTGCAGGTCAAGGATCCACGCCAACGCGCCGCAGCGGCACTAGCCGAGGAGGGGCTCGGCGACCGCCTCGATGACTGGCCGCGCAATCTTTCCGGCGGGCAGGCCCAGCGCGTCGCACTGGCGCGCGCCCTGGTGCAGCAGCCGGAGTTATTGCTGCTCGACGAACCCTTTGCCGCGCTCGATGCGCTGACCCGCATCCGCATGCACGATCTCGTCCGCGAACTGGTCGCGAGCCATCGGCCGGGCGTCCTGCTCGTGACACACGACGTGGACGAAGCGATTACGCTCGCCGACCGCATCCTGGTGATGCGCGAGGGACGGATTGCGTTCGAGCATCCAACCAAAGGCGACGGCGCAAGCCGGATTGCCCGTGCCGAGCTGCTCACAGAGCTTGGCGTCGTTGCGTCTCACCAAACCGCTTGAGCTTTTTCGGAAGGATCATTCATCCATGTCTGACTTCTCGTTTGCAAAGCCGTCCCGCCGCCATTTCCTCGGCTCTGCCGCCGCAGGCCTCGGCGCGCTTGGCGGCCTCGGCTTGCCCAAGACCGCACGATCAGCGACCGGCCGCACCACCGACACGGTCCGCCTGACCTGGGGCCTGAGCGGCCTCAATCTGATAGCGAAGGAACGCGGCGAGTTCGAAAAGCTCCTGGCCAAGGACGGCATCAAGGTCGAATGGCTCGGGCCGTTCCCGAACCATGCGCCGACGCTGCAGGCGGTGACCGGCGGCAGCGCCGACTTCAGCTTCGGCGGCAGCACTACGCCCGCGCTGGCCGCGATCATCGCCGGCTCGCCGCTGGTGTTCGCGCAATTCGTCGTCTACGAGCCGCGCACCACTGCGATCATCGCCAAGGACGATTCCGGCATTAGCAAGATCGAAGATCTCGTCGGCAAGTCGGTCGCGGTGAACCGTTCGGGCCTCGGCGAATTCCTGCTGGTCGCGGCACTGGAGAAGCACAAGGTCGATCGCTCCGCGGTGAAGTTCGTCTATCTCAATCCACCCGATGCGGCGCCGGCGCTCGCCTCCGGCAAGGTCGATGCATGGTCAATGTGGAGCCCCGGCGTCGACATCGCCCGCCTCGAATACAAGGCGCACGACATCTTCCTCGAGGGTCGCGACCTCGATTTCCAGATCGATTACACTTCCTACCTCACCACCCGCAAATTCGCGACCGACAATCCAGGGCTGGTCCGCGCCGTCAACGACGCCTTCCGCGCCGAGGGCAAATGGATTTCCGAAAACAGCAAGGACGCCGAATACATCGCGCAGAAAGCCGGCAAGTACACCGACCAGGTGCGCGACCAGTTTATCGCGCTGAACCGGCAGTATCGCTATTTCCCGGTCAATGACGAAAAGTTCCTCGCCGACCTGCAGCGCGCCGCCGACTGGCTGGTGGCACGCAAAGTCTTGCCCGAGCCGGTCAAGATCACCGATCACCTGGCTCAGCTCTGAACGATCACTTCAACTCCATTCAGGTCAAACGATGAACAAGCCTGTATCCGCGCATTCGCTTGGGTCTCCGCACCGTCTCGATCCGCGCTCCCCGGATCTTGAGGCGCTATTGAAGCATATTGCGGAAGGCGCGAGCGAACGCGAGCGCGACCGGGTCCTTCCGTTCCAGGAGATCGACCTGATCCGCAAGGTGCGGCTCGGCGCACTGCGGCTGCCGACGCCGGCCGGCGGCGCCGGTGGCACGATCCGCGAATTGTTCGAGGTCGTGATCCGCCTTAGCGAGGCCGACGCCAATGTTGCGCATATCCTGCGCAACCATTTCAGCGTGGTCGAGCTCCTGGTGCGCCACCCTAAGGACGAGCAGAGCCGGATATGGCAGAAGGCGGTTGCCGAAGGCGCCATCATCGGACTTGCAACCACCGAGCTCGAGAGCCCTAAGGTCGGCGACATCACGCCTAACACGACGCTGACGCCGGATGAGAACGGCGACTTCCTGTTGAACGGCACGAAATATTACAGCACCGGCACGCTGTATTCGGACTACGTGCTGGTGCGCGCCGCCGATCCGTCGGGGGCGATCGGCGCGACGATCATCCCGGTGAAGCGGGAAGGCGTTGAGCTGATTGACGATTGGGACGGTCTCGGCCAGCGGCTGACGGCAACCGGCACGACCCATTTCCGCAATGTGACGGTCAAGCGGCAGGAGGTCGTGTTCGATGCGCCTGACATCGGCTATGGCGTTCCCTATTCGAACACGTTCGCGCAACTGTTCCTGACCGCGATCGTCGCCGGCATCGCACGCGCCAGCCTGCGTGACGCCGCAGCTCTTGTCCGCTCCCGCAAGCGGACCTTCTACTACGCGCCGAGCCAGACCCCGACCGACGATCCGCTGCTGCAGCAGACCGTCGGCCAGATCGCAAGCGGCGCCTTCGCTGCCGAGACCGTGGTGCTGGCGGCGGCTGAAGCGCTTGACGTCGCGACCGATGCGTTCGACGCGGGCGCCGCCGACGCAGTCGAGGCGGCGCACAAGGCTGCGCTGCTGTCGGCAAAGGCCAAGATCGTGGCGGATGAATTCGCGATCCGCGCCGGCAGCCTGTTGTTCGACGTCGGCGGCGCCTCCGCCACCAAGAAGGTCACCAACTTCGACCGCCACTGGCGCAACGCTCGGACCCTGTCCTCACACAACCCCACCAACTTCAAGGCGCGCTCGATCGGGCAATACGAGATCAGCGGCACACCGCTGCCGGCCAAGGGCTTCTTCTAGGGGACGATCCGGAAAACCCCACCCGGGCTGCCGTGCTGACGCCGCCGCGTTGCCGGCCACTGCGACCTTCGCACCAGAGCGACCAACCGCCGGAGGCGCCGACGCAGTCGACGCGCTACCGGCGAAGGTTCTTCAACCCTTCGAAGCGATGCCGGGCGGCCATATGCAAGTTCGAGCAGCATGAGCATTTCGAGGCTAGGCCGTGTGGACTCTTGGGATTCTCAAATCAGATTGAACGTGATTCAAGGCTTTCTTTTAGGAGGAAGCCTT
>NZ_JBEGDB010000199.1:0-15037 GCF_043638955.1 Bradyrhizobium sp. 31Argb
GACGCAACCTCGGACCGGCCGACAGTCGGAGCTACATCCGTCAAGCGAAAGTAACATCCTCAGGTGAGGCAATACGTGGTCCACAAAATTGCGCCGCCGGGCTCGAAATACAGCGTCCCGGCGGCGTTTGTCTCAACTGGTGCCCTGAAATCCCAGTACCGCCATCTTAGCAGTACCATGCTACGCCAAATGTGAAATGGTTCACACAATGGGCAAAGAAAGCACCCTGGCGGGACGCCTGGGCGACCAGGGCTGGCGGGTTCAAATCCCACCGCTCCGACCATTCATCTTCCGCCGCTCCTTGATCTTGAGCCACACGCCCCCATGAGGGCGCAGCGTGATCGACGGAAACGGCGTCACCTTGCGATCTGGCAGCCATTCCATCGAGAAACGTTGCGCCATCGTCGTCAGCGCCAGAACGGCTTCCATCATGGCGAAACGCTGGCCGATGCAGACGCGCGGCCCGCCGCCGAACGGCATATAGGCGAAGCGGGGTAACTTGCGCTCGAGGTCGCCCATCCAGCGCTCGGGACGGAAAGTCTCCGGCTCGTCGAAATAATGCGGGTCGCGATGCAGGACCCATGGGATGATGAAGATGGTTGTGCCCGCTCTGAAAGAGTAGCCGCCAAGGTCGAACGGTTGCACGGATTCCCGGCCGATGGCCCACGCGGGCGGGTAAAGCCGCATCGCCTCCATCACGACGCTTTCCGTGAATTTCAGGCGCTGAACATCCTCGGCTGTTACCGGGCGATCGCCAACCACTTCGGCGATCTCCGCGGCCATGCGCGCTTCGGCGTCCGAATGCTGGCCGAGCAGGAACCATGTCCAGGAAAGTGCCAGAGCCGTGGTCTCGTGCCCTGCGAGAAGGAGCGTGATCGCCTCGTCTCGAAGCAACGAGTCGCACACAGGCTTTCCTGCGTCGTCGCGCGCTGCCATCAGACGCGACAGAAAATCATTTCGATGTTCCAGGCCGCTCGCGCGTCGCTCGGCGATCATGGACGAAACAACTCTTTCAATGGTCCGGATCGCCCGCTGGTATCTGAGGTGGCCGGGCAATGGAATCGCGTCCGGAATAAGGATCGGGCGCTTGTAGCGCGACGCGACCTCCACGATGAGATCGTTCACCGCATGGTCCATGTCGTGAATGTCTCGCTCCACCTCGGAATCGAAGAGCGTCTTGGCTGCGATCCGCAGCGTCAATCCCATCATCTCGGGATGGATGTCGATGACCTCGCCATCTTTCCAGCCATCAAGCAACTGGCGCGTAAGGGCCACCATCGCGTCGTCGTAAGCAAGCAGTTGCTGGCCGGCGAAGGCAGGCGCAGCCAGGCGACGCTGGCGGTGCCAAAGCTCGCCTTCACTGGTGAGCAGGCCTTTCCCGAACACCGCCGTCACATGGCGCCAGAAGAACTTGTGCTTGATGTAGTTTCGATGGTCCTCGACGAGGACCTTCTCGATCGCAGGCAAATCGTTGACAAAAAGTGCCGGCCATCCGGCAAGATTGAGCGAGACGAGGTCGCCGTACCGATCCGCGAGTTCAGCAAAGAAGCCAAGCGGGTCCTTGCCGAGCGCAGGCAGATTTCCAACAAGCGGCAAGCCGCGCGGGCCCGGCGGCCGACGCAGCGGAGAATGCCAGCCAACGCTTGTTGGTGCGTCCACAGGAAAAGTATCAATCCTGCCTACGGCGGCGCCTGATCAGCCAGTAGACACCGTAGCCAATGGCGAGGATCGGAAGGCCTGCGCCAGCAATCGGCCCGGGGGCTCCGCTGTAGTGATCTGGCTTATTCTGACCGGGGGCGTCCTCGCAACTCCCCCCGCCGTTGCAGGCTTGCACGGGCGGGATGACCGTCGTCAGAGCGAGGGCCAAAATCGCGGCGGCAATGCCGAACCCGATCTTCATTTGACTGCTCCTTGGTTCTGACTGTGCATTAAACTTGCCAATTAAATAGCACATTAAAACATTAAATGATTTAACTTAAATAAACTTCCCGTTATTTTTGCCGCACCGGAACCCGGCTGGGAGATGCTTGCGGGCTCGGGCGCCGGTTAGAAAACCGCAGCTTCAGTCCGAGCCTATGGGGTCGATACGTTCGCTCGTTGACCGCTCGTGCCGGCCAACCGCGTCCGTAGCAATCCTCCCGGATGCAATCGAGGCTCCGATCGAGCGGAGCGAGTGCGTCCGTTGATGCTGGCGAGCAAGGCCATCACGGCCTACCGGGAACATGCAATGTGCTCTGGCGTTCTATCCGCAGAAAGAGGAACCGCCATGGATAATCTGACCAAGAGGGATCAACGCGACCGTTCGAAGATCAACATGCACCAGGACTTCGAGGTCAAGTACTGGGCCAGAGAACTCGGGGTAACGAGAGAGCAGCTACAGAAGGCTGTCGACAAGGTTGGCAACAGCGCTGCCACGGTCCGGAAGGAGCTGGGGCAATGAAGATAGACGATCAGGCAATCCGGGCGCGCGCCTATCGATTGTGGGAAGCCGCGGGAAGCCCCGAAGATGAAGAAGAACGCTTCTGGCACGAAGCGGAACGCCAACTCAAGGAAGAGCAGATCCAGCACGAGCTGAAGACGCCGGACACCCTATAGGCCGGAGCTATCAGGTGCGGCCTAGATGCCAAGCACCCAAACGGCGACGATGGTGCCGAGCAGGGCGAGACCGCTGATGGTCCACCCCGTGACGTAGCCCGCGCTGTCGGTCTCTGGCTGATCGACCATGGTATCGTGCCAATCGGTCATGATGGCCTCCATCCATTGCCTCCCCGGACGTAGGTCGGCGCAGACAGCTCAAGGTTCAAAACGCGAAACGCGGCGCAGATGTTCTGCGCCGCGTCCTGACCGGTGTCTGCTTCGCTCGAAAACGCTCTACCGCGCGCTTCGCTTGGGCTTGCGCACCGCCCGGACCTTGCCGCTGGTGCCGCCGCCGCAGAAGAACTGATCGCGTCCGTCGGACTCGAGCCCCGACACGCTGACGCCGGGCGGCAGCGCAAGGCGCTCCAGGGCCTCGCCGGTCTTGGGATCAATTCTGGTCAGATCGCCTTCGTCGCCTTCCCAGGTGCCGTGCCAGAGCTCGCCGTCGATCCAGGTGACGCCGGTGACGAAGCGGTTGGACTGGATGGTGCGGAGGATCGCTCCGGTTTTGGGATCGATCTGGTGGATCTTGCGCTCCTGGTACTGCCCGACCCAGAGCGTGCCTTCGGCCCAGGCCAGCCCTGAATCTGCGCCGCCGCCGGGCGAGGGGATCGTGGCGAGCACGCGGCCGCTTTTCGGATCGATCTTCTGGATGCGGTCCTCAGCGATCTGAAACAAATGCTGGCCGTCAAACGCCGTTCCGGCATGCGCAGGCACGTCGATGGAGCGCACCGTGTCCCCGCTCGCCGGATCCATGGCGTTGATCCGGTCACCGGACGCAAACCAGACGAGCTTGCCGTCGTAGGTAAGCCCATGGACGCTGTCGACGCCCGGGAATGGGCCATATTCGCGGATGATTTCGGCTGCTGACGTGATCATGCTTCCTCCTCGCTGTTCTAAAGTGGAGGCACCCTAGCCATTCGGCAGCGGCGCGGTGAGTAACAAGGTCGTCGCGAAACCCGGCAAAGGCGGAGTCATCCAGCGGCGCGCGCGCCCGCGGCCAAACGACTGCACCTTGTCCTTGGCCGCGAGCGCGTCGAGCGCCCGCTGAATGGTGCGCTGGCTGGCCCCGAGCGCCAGCGCCAGCGCCGAGCTCGACCACGATTCCCCGTCGGCGAGAAAGGCGAGCACCTCCGCATGGTCCTCTTCGACCGGACGCGCCAGCACGACGATGTCGCAGGCGAGGTGCGGCACGAGTGCGAACCCTTGCTTAGTCGCGCTGACGTCGGCGAGCGTGCGAAGCATGCTGCGGAGCCGCCCGATCTCGACCCGTAGCCGGGCGCGATGCGATTCATCGGCATGCTTGCCGCGGAATGCCCGCGCGACCAGCGTCTCCCTGGTGACGTCGTTCGGCCAGGCTTCGGCCAGCGCGCGGGCGAGCGCGAACAGAACCGGACGCGTTGCGAGTGAGACCGTCACGTCCCTCTCGCGCACGACATAGCGGCAGGCATCCACGACCAGAGACTTCGATACGAGCAACGCCTCGACCTCATCGAGCAGGAGCGGGCGCTCCTTGCCGCGTGCAACGAGGCGCGCCGCGGGTGTGCCAAGCAGAAGGGCTGCGCTTTCGACCTCCGCTGTCAGCGCAGGGATACGTGCCTGCCGCGCCGCGGCCTCGGCTCGTGCGAGTGCGGCGCGGGCCGGCTTGGTGCGGAGGCGGCGCATCGCGATGCCGGCAACGACCAATTCATGCGCGGCTCTCGAGGCCGGTGGGAAGGGCGCGGGATCAAGGTCTGCAAGCCTGCGCTCGGCCTCGTCGAGGCGTCCGATCAGGAGCAGGCGGCGGACCTCGAGATAGCGCGCATGCGCGGCGTTGACGAAATCGCTGTGCGCCTCGAGCGTCGCGCGCGCGGCGTCGAGCGCCTTGGCGGGAAAGCCGAGGTCGCGGGAGGCGAGCGCGATCTCGGCCTCCGCGACGACACATCTGGCGCGCGCGATCGCTTCCTTCGGGCCGAAGGCGCGCGCGGCGCTGCGCAGCAGGGCCTTGGCGCGGACGAAATCGCCGAGCTGCGCCATCGCAATCCCGCGAAGCGCCAGCGCCGGCGCGTCCTCGCGCAGCGCAACGCGGTTCAAGGCGCCGAGTGGATCGCCCATCGCGAGCGCACGCGCGGCGGCCGTGATCAGCGAGTCCATGGGAATCCCGTCACACTTGTCACTCTCACCCCTTCAGCGCCCGGTCCTAGTCTACCTCACCGTGACAGACCAGTACGCAGCGAGGAGACCGGCTCATGGTCGACTGGACGATCCTTTCCCCAACATTCCTCACCGCCACGGTGGAGTGGGCGGAGGCCGTCGTCACGGTGCTGACGGTCGGCCCGGGCCACCCGACGAGCGATATCGAGAACAGGGAATGACGATGACGGCCCATTGCCCAAAACTCGACCTTGAGGCGGCGAACGAGGGGTCGTCGTCGCAACGTTCGAGCGTCACAACGAAGATGTCGGCAGCCGATTGGCTATCGCTTGCGGCCGCGCCGACCTTCGCGGTCATGGCGCTGCTCACCGGTGTGGTCGGCGGCGCGCCCGATATGCTTTGCTCGCAAGGCACGTCGCCGTTCGCGGGAATGGTCCCGATGTACGTGCTGATGAGCGCGTTCCATTTGGGGCCATGGCTGAGGCTGATCGCGAGGCGATGAAGCGGCTAGGTGAACGAGCTGCAACTGGATCGTGGCTTCGACATTGGCTAGTCTTGCTGCCACCGGCACAAACGCCGGGCGTCGATTTCCCGCCTTGTGGAATGGGACGCATCAACCAACAAGAACAAGCGGGAGCGTCTCCAATGAAGGAATTTGCCGGGAAGATTGCCGTCATCACGGGCGGCGGCACGGGCATGGGCCGCGAGCTGGCGCGGCAGCTCGTGGCGGAGGGGTGCAATGTCGCGATGTGCGACGTCTCGCTTGAGGCGATGGCGGAGACGAAGCGGCTGTGTGAAACGGAGAAGTTGCCGCAGGGATTGCGTGTCACCACTCATGTGGCCGACGTCTCGATCGAGGATCATCTCAAGCGCTTTCGCGACGAGGTGATCGAGCAGCAGGCGACGGACAAGATCCACCTGCTGTTCAACAATGCCGGCATCGGCGGCGGAGGCAGCCTGTTCACCAATACGCGCGAGCAGTGGGAGCGCACCTTCAACATCTGCTGGGGCGGCGTCTATCTCGGCGTCCGCACCTTCCTGCCGCTGCTCGTGAAGGCGGACGAGGGGCACATCGTCAACACCTCCAGCGTCAACGGATTCTGGGCGAGCGTCGGCATGGGCGTGGCGCACACCGCCTATAGCGCGGCGAAGTTCGCGGTGAAGGGATTCACCGAGGCGCTGATCAACGACCTCCGGCTGAATGCGCCGCATATCAAGTGCTCGGTGGTGATGCCCGGCCATATCGGCACCTCGATCGTCTCCAATTCGCGGAAGGTGCAGATCGGCACGGAGTCCGACCAGCTCACCGAGCAGGAGATCCTGCAGGCACGCCAGCGGATGAAGGGCGCAGGCATCGATGTCGACGCGATGTCGGACGAAGAGATTCAGCAGGCCGCGCTCGATCGCGCGCGGACGTTCCACGATGACGCGCCGACGACGGCGGCCGCCGCGGCCAGGATCATCCTCGACGGCGTCAAGGCCGATCGCTGGCGCATCTTGGTCGGCGAGGACGCCCATGTCCTCGACGAGCGCGTGCGCCAGACCCCGGAACAGGCCTACACGCCGGAATTCTTCGAGCGCATCAAGGCGGACGTCGGTTGGCGGCTCGGCTAGAGCTCCGGTTCCACTTCGCTTGAAAACGCTTTACTAACCGCGCGCCACGCGCGGGCGCGAGCTGGGCTGATAGGCGAGCCGGGCGTGGCCTGCGCAATAGGGCAGGCCGTCGACCGGCCGGTTGCCGCAGAAGCGGAAATCGTTGGCGTCAGGCGTCTCGACCGGCCAGCGGCAGCGCTGCTCGTCGAGTTCGAGAAGCGAACAGCAATGGCCGTTCGCGATCGGCTCCTCCGGTGCCGCCTCGCCATACTCGGCCTGCAACATCCGGATCTGATGCCGCACGGTCCTTGCGCGCGGCGCGCGGGGAGAGGCCTTCCGGGCCGGCCGTTCGGCGTCGTCGCGCGGCTCCCGTGTCAGGTTGAGGCGGGAGAGCTTGCCGATCACGGCGTTGCGGCTGACGCCGATGTCGACGGCGATCTCGCGGCAGGTCAGTCCGGCATCGAAGCAGCGCTTCAACTGTTCGACGCGTTCGGGGGTCCAGATCGATAGGATGGCGGTCATGGCGATGGTCCCAGGTTGCCGGAAAGTTTCCGGGTTGGCTTGACCACCCTTTAGCCGGACCGTCTGACGCCTCGCTTCACGGCTTACCGTTGTCGCGGATCGACAACAACCCATCCTTGATGGCGAGGCGGATGCCTTCCTCGATCAAGGTCCGGGCGACGCCGGGGACGCTGGTGCCATGGGTACCCTGTCTCACCAGCTTCTCCATGTAAGCGATGGTCGAGAGCGCCAAAGTGACGGGAATGCGATCGGTCTCGGCTTTCTCCGTGGCCATGGCAAAACGCTAGCCTTTTACGCCTGTACAGAAAAGTATCTATTCAGACTCTATTTAGTTTTACACAGGCGAGTCAAATTGATTCGCTTTTCGTGAGCTATCCGATTGGGAAGTAACGAGAAAATTTCTGACAGCCCTGGGGATAACGCGCGCACCCCGTGTGCACCGCCCAGGGGCGGGCGGCGAGGGCGCGGCGAAACGCGCATGGATTCTTCGATTTATGGGATTGCTTCCTGTCGCCCGGGCCGATGATGATGCGTCGGGGAATTCGGGCGCGATGACAGTAACGAACGGGCTTTACACCATTCAGATCGAGATGACCGAGGGCGGGCAGGGCCGCGCCAACGGTGTCATCGTCTTGCACGACGGCAGGATCGCGGGCGGAGATTCGTATTTCTACTACTCAGGCTCCTACAGCGCCGATCACGGCAAATGGCGCGGCGAGCTGACCACCAGCGAACACACCAGATCTGTCGGCGTATTGCCGCTGTTCGGCGGGCGCGATGTGACCTGCGGTTTCACCGGCCTCTATTCCGCCGACACCGCGCAGGTGAGTGGGACGGCGCTGGTCGGAAAGACCAGCGTCATGTTCGTTGCCAGGCTGATGCTGCGCTCGAAATTATGAGGTGCGAGACACCTCGACCTTCACCGGGAATTTCTGCAGCAGCCGGCCGGCCGCCTCCGCCTTGTCGGGCGTAGCGTTGACGCGCAGATAAAGCCCGCGCGACGGATCGGTGATCGCTTCGACGTTCACCTCCTTGGCAAGGCCTTCCGCGGCAAGCAATTCGCGCGCGGCGTCTCCGGCGGCAATCTCGCGCAGCTTTGGCTTGAAGATCTTGCCGACCGGCGTCACCGGCATTTCCGGGATCACCGAGACCGCGCGGGGCCGCGCCGGCGGCTCGGGGATGTTCTCCTGGACGAAGGCGGCAAGCGCCTGCGGATCGACCTGGACGCCGGGCTGGGTCGACACGAACAGCATCGGCACCTCGCCCGCGTAAGCGTCGGGGCGCCCGACCGCCGCGGCGAGCGCGACGCCAGGAAATTGCAGCGCCGCGTCCTCGATCGAGCGCGGATCGATGTTGTGGCCGCCGCGTATGATGACGTCCTTGGCGCGCCCCATGATGTAGACGAACCCGTCGGCGTCGATCCGGCAGATGTCGCCGGTGCGCAGCCAGCCGTCGTGGAAAGCGTCTTCGGTCTGCTTCTTGTCGACATAGCCCGCGAAGACCTGCGGCCCACGGGTCAAGAGTTCGCCGACCGGCGAAGGCCACGGGCTGGTGTGCAGCTTGCCACCCGCGAGGATCGCAAGCTCGACCAGCGGATTACGGGTGCCGACGGCTTCGGGCCGCGGCTTGATGCCGTGGACGTCGTGGGTGATGGCGCCGGCAAGCTCGGTCATGCCGTAGAGCTGCTGAATGCAGGGACCGCCCCAGGTCGCAAGATAGCGGCGCTCGATCTCCAGCGGGCAGATCGAGGCGCCGGTGGCGGTTACGCGCAAGGACGAGATATCGGCGTCGCCGACCGGGACGCCGGCGATGGCCCCGAGCGCGGTCGGCACGTTACCGTTGATGTTGACGTGGTACTTCTCAACGATCTTCCAGAAATTCGTGATCAGCGCCGGATCGCGCGCGCCGGCGGGACCGGGGATGAACATGGTCGCGCCGGCCGACAGGCAATTGGCGACAGTGCAGAACAGGCCGCCGACATGGAACAGCGGCAGCGTGATCGTGCAGCGCTCACTCTTTCGGAAGTCCAGTGCCATCCGCGAGGAGACGGTGGAGGCAACCATCGCGCGGTTGGTGAGCCGCGCCACCTTGGGATGGCCGGTGGTGCCGCCGGTCGGCAGCATCACGGCGACGCGGTCGGCTTCGGAGAAATCCTTCGACTGGCCGTAATCGTCGCGCCACGCCGGATCGGGCTTGAGCACCTCACCATCGAACGAGATGGTGCCGTCGAGCGGCACGATCACGATGCGCTTCAGTGAGGGCACGTCGCGCTGCAGGCCCTCGATCTTCTCGTAAAGCCCGCCCGGCATGCCCGGTGGCGGCGCCAGCAACAGTTTTGCCTTGATGGCATTGAGCTGGGCGATGATGGCTTCGCGCGTGAACAGGAGATTGAGCGGCTCGGCGATGCCGCAGGCGGCCGCACCCCAGATCGCGGCAATCGCAGCCGGGCAGCTCGGCAGCAGGATCGCGACCGCATCCTCCTTGCCGATGCCCTCGCGGCGGAAGAAGTTTTCCGCTGCTTTGACCGAGCCCATGAGCTGCTCGTTCGAGAGGATGACCGGATTGGGATCGAGCGGCGAGCGCAGATAGATGACGCTTTCCGCATTGGGATTGCCGAGCGGACCGCGGGCGATCAGATCGAGGATGCGCGGGCAGGCGGCAAGCTCCTGCCGCATTTCCTGTTCGCGGGCGGCTTCTTCCGCCGGCGATAATCTCTCTTTCAGCATGTGTCTCCCTGTCGTTCTTGTTTTCGTTGTTTGATTGTATCGGGTCGATTGTATCGAGCGCAGCTTGCGAAGCACAAGTGCGGCAATCGGTCATTCCCGGGCGAAGCCTAGCATCGAACCTGGAAATCCGGCGGTCACGAAACAGAGCACGCTGGCGATTCCGGGTTCGCATTTTCGTGCGCCCCGGAATGACGGCGGCAGGTCAGCCGTGCACGATCGCCTTCGCGATCATGCAGTGGATACCTTTCGAGCCATTCACGGTCTGCGTCACCCGCAGATCGGCGGCGAGGCTGCACAGCGTGTACGCATCCTCGCGCGACAGATTCCGCTTTTCCCCAAGCAGCGCGATCATGTCACGCAGCGCGCGCACCACGCATTGGTCGAGGTCCGGGTCCATCGCCATCGTCATGTAATGATCGGCGGTCTCGGCGCGGGGATAGGTGAGCCGCAGGTCCTTGCGCAGCGTTAATTTGAAGCGGCCTTGCAGCGCGGTCTCGATCGCGGTGACGCAGACCTCGCCATCGCCCTGCACGCCATGGCCGTCGCCGCAGGAGAACAGCGCGCCTGCTACGAACACCGGCAAATAGAGCTTGGCGCCGGGCCCGAGCTCCTTGTTGTCGAGATTGCCGCCCATCGCGCGCGGGATCAGCGAGGTGATGCGACCCCAGGCCGGCGGCGGCGCCACGCCCATCACGCCGAAGAACGGTTTCAGCGGCAGCTCCAATCCCCAGGGCAGGCGGCCGACCATGCGCTCACGATCGAGCGGGATGTTGAGGATGCGTGGTTCATGGAAATCATCGGGCAGGGTGCCGGAGAGCGGTCGGATCAGGTTGTAGCCCCAGTCCTGCCGCAGGCTGACATCGAGGATATCGACCTCCAGCACATCGCCGGGCTCGGCACCCTCGACCGCGATCGGGCCGGTGAGGATGTGACCCGGCAGCATCCGCTCGGACCTCGCATGGATGTCCGCAAGCTCCGGCGGAATGTGAAATTTGGTCCGGTCGGGCACCACGTCGGGGCCGCCGCTGACGGTGTCGATGGTGACCTCGTCGCCGCTCTTGATCGCGAGCACCGGCTTGAGTTTTGCTTCGAAGAAGCCCCAGTGGCAGGTCTCGGGGCTCGCAGGGAGATGATGGTGTGTCATGGGATTTCTCGGGCGAGCATGTAACGTGTGACGCGCATCGCATTTAGAATGGGCTTTTGCAGTCAGATCAATCGTTGCCAGATCAATTCCGGCGGAAATTATCGTATGGGCCGATGCCGCGGCCATGAAGCGGATCAGCACCATGCGTATCCACGCGAGATGGAATGCCGGTCCGTTTGTGCTATGGCGCTGTCCGTTGATCGGATCGGAGGCCACCGCGGGTGTTTTTTGTGCTGTCGAAGACGCTCGGCGTCATGCTGCTGCCGGGCAATTTCCTGATTGGGATCGGCGTGCTCGGGGCAATCCTGCTCGCGACGCGGTTTGCCGCGCTTGGCCGCAAGCTTTTGGTCGCGGTGATGGTGCTGCTTATCGTGGCGGGGTTCTCGCCGCTTGGAAACCTGTTGCTCTATCCGCTCGAGGCGCGCTTTCCGCCGTGGAATCCCGCAGAGGGCGCGCCCAATGGCATCATCGTGCTTGGCGGCCCGGTCGATTCCGACGTTTCGGCGTCACATAATACGCCGATCGTGCGTAACGCAGCCGATCGCATCATCGCCGCGGCCGCGCTCGCGCGAAAATATCCGAATGCCCGTGTCGTATTTTCCGGCGGCAACGCCAACCTGATTTCCAATGACGCCAAGGAAGCTGATTACGTGGCGGAGATATTCGAAGGCCTCGGCATCGCGAAATCGCGGCTGACCATGGAACGGCAATCGCGCAACACGTGGGAGAACGCCGAATTCTCCAAGGCGCTGGTGGCGCCGAAACCGGGCGAGCGCTGGCTACTGGTCACTTCAGCATTTCACATGCCGCGATCGGTTGGGCTGTTCCGGAAGGTGGGATTTCCGGTTGAGCCTTATCCTGTCGACTGGCGGGTCGGGACGGGCAACGACGTCTTCTGGTTCACGAACACCGCACTCGATGGATTGTCGCGGACCGATCTTGCGGTGCGCGAGTGGATGGGCCTGATCGCCTATCGTGCCGCAGGCCGAACCGACGCGTTGCTGCCGGGGCCGTCAACCAACTAGGACATATACTCGTATATCCGGTAGGGATGCGGGATAACACAGTCGGCTCGATCAGCCGCTTACTCAGACAGCTTGGTAAGTGCCTCCCCCTTATGAGCGGCAACATGGTCCGTTTTGCTACTCTTGATCTCGTACTGCGGTGACTCCGGGCTCGCGTGATGCGTATAGCCCTTGTAGTTGAAATCCTTGAGATGAACCCGGACGATCGTGCCGCTGACATGCCCAGCTTCCGAGTTCCACCGGACTCGATCGCCGACCTTGAATCGTTCCGCCATCCGCAGCCTCCTTGTCTGGCGAGCAGTACAGGCCACTACCAAACGCATTCTAACGGTCTATCTTCATCGTGTGAAGCAACGCCGTCCGATCTCCATTTGCATGATGCCGGTCGAAATCAATCCCATCTACACGGTCGGTCACGCGACGCACAGCATCGCCGAATTCGTCGAACTCTTGAAAGTCGGTTCGATCGGGATGGTCGTGGACATCCGGAGCTTCCCGCGGTCACGAACCAACCCCCAGTTCAATATCGATGAGCTACCTGAGGCGCTTTCGGCTTGGCAGATCGGTTATATCTGGATCGAGGAACTTGGCGGCCGACGAGCAAAATCGAAAACGGTGCCACCCGAAGTAAATGCCTTCTGGATCAACCAGAGCTTCCACAACTATGCGGACTACGCGCTCTCTGACGAGTTTCGCAGGGGGTTATCGCAACTGGAGCAATTGAGCTTAGGGCGGAGGTGCGCGATCATGTGTTCGGAAGCCGTCTGGTGGCGTTGCCATCGACGGTTCGTCGCCGATTACCTTCTCCACCATGGACGAGATGTCTTCCACTTGATGGGACCGGCGCGCGCTGAAATTGCCAGGATGACTGCCGCGGCGCGCGAGGACGGCGTATCACTCGTCTATCCGCCGTCGTGATGTCGTGCAAGTCGGCGATGTCCGCCCGCATCGCTGCCGCGCACGCAACCTCGCATCGATGCGGCGGTGGCCGCGCCTCAATGAGTCCACGCCTTAGAATGCGGGTCGCAACCAGCTGTCGATCGGGCTAAGATCGGGCAAAACAAGCCCGGGAACTTACGCCATGCAACAGCAGACACCGCCGGAACAATTCGATCCGGCCACGATGGTGGCCGATCTCAACAGCCTGCTCAGGCTGAAGACGACCGTGATCGGCCTGAAGCTGTTCGAGCGGGTCGAGGACATGATGGCGATCCCGAAGATCCGGCGCCCGACCGCGATCCACACCACCGACCAGATCGTGAGCATGGCCTCGCGGCTTGGCTGGACTGTTGGCGTCACTGCCGATGATCTCGTCGGCGCGCAATGCCGCGCCGTGATCGGGCTCGCGCCACAGGACGAGAAATGGCTTGCGGGAGAATCCTATGTCGGGGTCTGGCATGGCACCGCGGAAGATGCGCGCAAGCGCCAGGAGGCGCTGGATGTGGTGCCCTATGGCCAGTACAAGGCCTTCGTGGCAAGCCCGCTCTCCAGCGGCCGCCTCAATCCGCCTGACATCTGCCTCGTCTATGCGACGCCGGGGCAGATGATCATCCTGATCAATGGGCTGCAATATACCGGCTACAAGAAGTTCGAATGGGGCGTGGTTGGCGAGACCGCCTGCGCGGATTCCTGGGGGCGGGCGTTGAAGACGCGCGAGCCGTCGTTGTCGCTCCCATGTTTCGCCGAACGGCGCTATGGCGGCGTGCCTGATGAGGAGATGCTGATGGCGCTGCCGCCGGCCGATCTTGCCAAGGCGATCGCCGGCATGAAACAGCTCGCCAAGAACGGCCTGCGCTATCCGATTGCGCCCTACGGCATCCAGGCCGACGTGCGTGCCGGCATGGGCGTGTCGTATGCGAAGAAGTAGGAACTCCTGCCGTCATTGCGAGGAGCGATAGCGACGAAGCAATCCACGCCTCCACAAGCGGTGAAATGCATTGCTTCGCTTCGCTTGCAATGACAAGAAGGGGCAATAGCTCGTTTCAGGGAAAGTCATCCTATGTCGTCGAAGTTCGACATCGTTATCTATGGCGCAACCGGCTTCACCGGCCAGCTCGTTGCCGAATATCTCGCTCAGCATTACAAGGGCGACAGCCTGACATGGGCGATGGCCGGGCGCAGCAAGGACAAGCTTGCTGCGGTGCGCGACGCCATTGGCGCGCCTGCGGACACGCCGCTGATCGTTGCCGATTCAAGTGAGATCGCGTCGCTGCAAGCCATGGTTGGGCAGGCCAAATCGGTGATCAGCACGGTCGGCCCGTATCAGCTCTATGGCAACGACCTCGTCGCCGCATGCGTGGAAGCGGGTGTCGATTATTTCGATCTCTGCGGCGAGCCGGTCTGGATGCGGCAGATCATCGATAGGCACGAGGCTGCTGCGAAGGCAAGCGGTGCGCGCATCGTGTTTTCCTGCGGCTTCGACTCGGTGCCGTTCGAGCTCGGCGCGTTCTTCGTGCAGGAGGAGGCCAGACGCACATTCGGCGCGCCGGCATCCCGCGTCAAGGGCCGTGTGCGCTACCTCAGCGGTACGCTCTCCGGCGGCACCGCGGCAAGCGCCAAGGCAACCTTCGAAGCAGTCGCCAAGGATCTCAGCCTCGTGGCCATCCTGAACGATCCCTTTGCGCTGACGCCCGGATTTGCCGGCCCCAAACAACCGCGAGGCAACAGGCCGGCTTACGAGGAAGACCTGCAGTCCTGGGCGGCGCCGTTCATGATGGCGCTGATCAATACGCGCAACGTTCATCGTTCCAACATGCTGATGGATTTTTCTTACGGCGAGGAATTCATCTACGACGAGATGGTGCTGACTGGTGCGGGTGAGAAAGGCGAAGCCAACGCCAAGCGCGTGATGGCCCTCAATGCCGAGAAGACCGGTCCGAACGCGCCAAAGCCGGGCGAGGGGCCCTCGAAGCAAGAACGCGAGAACGGCCGCTACGATCTCCTCTACGTCGCGATTGCGCCGGACGGCCGTCAGGTGCGTGCGGCGGTGAAGGGCGATCGTGACCCCGGCTATGGGTCGACGTCAAAGATGATCTCGGAATGCGCGATCTGCCTGCTGCGCGATGCGCCGGATGTTCCTGCCGGCATCTGGACGCCGGGCGCCGCGATGAAGGACAAGCTCATCAAGCGGCTGGTCGATCACGCCGGCCTGACGTTCCAGGTCGAGACGTAGGCTTCGGATTGTAGATTCCATGGGGCGGTGAGCGCGCCCTTTCCGGTAGGTTTGGGTTTCCACACTCGAACCATCGGAGAGTCTG